>JBOFJV010000109.1:0-15412 GCA_051657005.1 Legionella sp.
TTGAAATGGTAATGCCAGGAGATAACGTCCAATTGACAATAAACTTGCATGCACCTATTGCGATGGATGAAGGTTTACGCTTCGCAATTCGGGAAGGTGGCCGTACTGTTGGCGCCGGTGTTGTCGCTAAAATTATCGAATAAGATAACGTGTCTTGGCATGAATTGTGTTATAGTTCATGCCAATTAATTTAGGCCAGTAGCTCAATTGGCAGAGTGGCGGTCTCCAAAACCGCAGGTTGGGGGTTCGATTCCCTCCTGGCCTGCCAACTAGCAAGTTAATATGAAAAGTTCGAACGAAAATCAAAGTAAAAGTATTGACATAATGTCTTGGCTAACTGTGGTGGTGAACACTGCAGCTGCTTTTTTTTGCACCTATTATTACACTTTTTCAGGACCAATTCAGTCACTAATCTGGCTTGCTTGGTTCGTGTTAACATTATTTTTTGCCTATCTGACGTCTGCAGGTAAACAAGTATTCCAATTTGCTCAAGAGTCAAAAGTTGAATTGCTAAAAGTTGTCTGGCCTACTCGCCAAGAAACTATACAGACAACAACTATAGTTATCGTTATGGTTGCATTAACCGGATTTATACTCTGGGGAGTGGATTCAGTAATGATGTGGGCGATCGCTAAAATAACGCATTTAAGGTGAATTCGGTGGAAGAACACAAATCGAAACAATGGTACGTTGTACATGCATATTCAGGATACGAGAATTTCGTTATGCGCGAAATAATTTCTCGTGCACTACATCATAACGTACAAGATAAAATTGGCGAAGTAGTTGTGCCATCAGAAGAAGTTGTTGAAATGCGTTCAGGTCAAAAACGCAAAAGTACGCGAAAATTTTTTCCAGGTTATGTGTTAGTTCATATGATTATGGATGATCAAACATGGCATATGATAAGAGCAATTCCAAGAGTCTTAGGCTTTATTGGTGGGACCAGTCAAACTCCTACCCCTATTACAGATAAAGAAGCTCGTGCAATTATGCAGCGAGTTGAAGATGGTGTAACAAAACCTAGACCTAAGATTCTATTTGAGCCTGGTGAAGTGGTTCGAGTTAAGGAAGGTCCATTTGTTGACTTTAATGGAGTTGTAGAAGAAGTTAACTATGAGAAAAATAGATTAAGAGTAGCTGTCCTGATTTTTGGACGCTCTACTCCTGTCGAGCTTGATTTTAGTCAAGTAGAAAAAACTTAGTTTATTTAAGTGCCCTGTATCAGTTATTACTCAAACGTCACTGTTTAAAATAGCTTATTTGGGGCTGTTTTGTGTAAAAGGGGAGCTAGAACTTAAGTAGGACAACTATCAAAGCTGTCGTACTCAAAGCTAGTGCATGACCCATAAGGAGTAAACATGGCAAAAAAAGTTGAAGCTTATATAAAGTTACAAATTCCAGCAGGTAAGGCGAATCCAAGCCCTCCTGTAGGTCCTGCTTTAGGACAGCGTGGTGTGAACATTATGGAATTTTGTAAAGCGTTTAACGCTGCTACACAACAAATGGAGCAAGGGCTACCTACTCCTGTTTTGATCACAGTTTATAGCGATCGTAGTTTTACCTTCATCACTAAGACAACACCAGCTTCAGTTCTTCTGAAAAAAGCTGCAGGTATTCAAAGTGGCAGTGGTACCCCTAACACTAAGAAAGTGGCAAAACTTAATGTCAAACAACTCGAAGAAATTGCTAAGCTTAAAGAGCCTGATTTAACTGCGGCTAGTCTTGCAGCAGCAGTTAGAAGTATTGCGGGTACTGCTCTTAGTATGGGTATTGACGTTGAAGGTTTAGAATAGGGGAGTTGCCATGGCTAGAATATCTAAAAAACAAAAGAAAGTTTTAGAGACAATTAAGCAAAATCATTTATATAGTGCCAGCGAAGCAATAAACTTATTAAAGCAATTTGCGTCAACTAAATTTCGTGAGAGCCTGGATATTAGCGTTAACTTGGGTGTTGACCCTCGTAAATCAGATCAAGTAGTTCGTTCATCAACTAATCTTCCCAAAGGGACAGGTAAGGTTGTACGTGTAGCTGTGTTTGCGCAAGGCGATAATGCGACAAAAGCGAAAGATGCTGGTGCGGATATTGTAGGTTTTGAAGATCTCGCAGAAAAAATTAAAGGTGGCGCAATGGACTTTGATGTTGTTATTGCTACACCGGATGCAATGCGTATTGTAGGTCAGCTTGGTCAAGTTTTAGGTCCAAGAGGTTTAATGCCGAACCCTAAAGTGGGTACTGTTACTACAAACGTAGAAGCAGCTGTTAAAGATGCCAAATCAGGTCAAGTACGTTATAGAACTGATAAAAACGGTATTATTCATTGTACAGTAGGGAAAGCAGATTTTGCTGCTGAAGACATCATTGAAAACATGGTTGCTTTGATTAATGATCTTAAAAAGGCGAAGCCTTCTTCTTCTAAAGGTCAATATTTAAAGAAAATTTCTTTATCGACCACTATGGGACCTGGTATAGCTATTGATATTTCATCAATACCTGTGTAACATAATCACCCATTTTTAGGAATTCACGGCATAGATTTGGTTCCATGCCGTCGAAGACCGCAGGTGCTAACGCTTAATTTCCTGCGCAGACGGTGAACCGGCTCCAACATAACGAAAGAGACGGCCACCATAACTGGCAAATCATTGCGATTTGTATACATTAGGAGGTCAGTAACGTGACATTAAATTTAGCTGAAAAAAAAGCTGTTGTTGAAGAAGTGACTGCGGTCGCCTCAAAGGCTATTTCGGCAGTTGTTGCTGATTATCGTGGTTTAACTGTTAATCAAATGACGCATTTACGTAGTGAAGCACGCAAATCAGGAGTCTATCTTCGTGTTGTAAGAAATACACTAACACGAAGAGCTTTTAAAGACACTGAATTTGAGTGTTTAAACGACTTGCTTGTAGGCCCGTTGTTTATTGCTTTATCACTAGAAGCACCTAGTGATGCTGCAAGACTACTTAAAGATTTCACAAAGACATTTGACAAACTAGAGATTAAAGCATTATCTGTAGGCGGAAAAGTATATAAGGCAGATCAGATTGATGCTGTCGCTAGCTTACCGACTCGTGACGAAGCAATCGCTAAGTTGATGTATGTGATGAAAGCGCCAATTGAGAAATTTGTACGTACTCTTGCTGAGCCGCATGCTAAGTTAGTAAGAACTGTGGCTGCAGTAAAAGATAAAAAAGCAGGTTAAATCTCATTTAATCATTACACTTAATTTTAAATCAGGAGCTAGTAATGGCTGTGTCAAAAAATGATATTTTAGAAACCATAGCAAATATGTCTGTTATGGAAGTAGTTGAGCTTATCGAAGCAATGGAAGAAAAATTTAACGTTTCTGCTGCCGCTGCTGCTGTTGCAGTTGCTGCACCAGCTGTCGCTGCTGCTGCCGCTGAAGAACAAACTGAATTTACAGTTGTAATGACCAGTTTCGGCGCAAATAAAGTTAACGTAATTAAAGCAGTACGTGAAATTACTGGTCTTGGCTTGAAAGAAGCTAAAGATTTAGTAGAAGGTGCTCCTTCAACAATTAAAGAAGGCGTATCTAAAGATGAAGCTGCTAATCTCAAGAAGACACTTGAAGAAGCAGGTGCTTCAGTAGAAGTTAAATAATAAAGTTGTATTTGTGAGATAGGACCCAGCCATGGTTTCATGGCTGGGTTTACGCTTTTGAAGTCATCAATAATTTACAGAGGAAACACCATGGCCGTTGCAGAAGCTAAACCTCAATATTCACATGCTGAGAAAAAACGATTTCGCAAAAGCTTTGGTAATCAGGCCGATAAAATGGCAATACCAAATCTGCTTGAAATTCAACTTAAATCTTATCGAGATTTTCTTCAGGCTGATAGCAAGTTGAATGAACACTTTAATACAGGATTGCATGCTGCATTTTCTTCTGTGTTCCCAATCGAGAGCTTTTCAGGCAATGCTAGGCTTGAATATGTTGGTTATAAATTAGGTGAGCCCGCATTTGACGTTCGTGAATGCAAATTAAGAGGCTTAACTTATTCTGCGCCATTAAGGGTTAAAATAAGACTTGTCGTTTTAGATAAAGATGCAAGCGAAGATCCTAAACCAATCAAAGATATTAGAGAGCAAGATGTTTTTATGGGTGAAATCCCCTTAATGACCGATGTGGGTACGTTTGTGGTAAATGGTACAGAAAGGGTAGTTGTTTCACAGTTGCATCGATCACCTGGTGTCATATTTGAACATGATAAAGGCAAAACACATTCTTCAGGCAAGCTACTGTATTCTGCTCGTATTATTCCTTATCGTGGATCATGGTTAGATTTTGAATTTGATCCAAAAGATTGTGTTTATGTGCGCATTGATAGAAGACGTAAATTACCGGTTAGTATTCTTTTAAGAGCTTTAGGATATGAAGCACAAGATATCCTTGGTGAGTTTTTTGAAATGACAAGCTGTTATCTTAAAAACGGTGAGTATCATATTGACTTAATACCACAACGTCTACGTGGAGAGATTGCTTTATTCGATATTCTTGTTCCTGAAACAGGCGAGCTTATTGTCGAGCAAGGTCGAAGAATTACTGCACGCCACATTAAACTCATGGAAAAGCATCAGATGAAAGATCTGAACGTTCCTCGTGATTATCTGATTGGTAAAACATTAGCAAAAAATATAATAGATACTTTAACAGGCGAGTTTATTGCACAAGCCAATGATGAAGTAACCGATGAGTTACTCGATGCAATGGCTTCGAATGGCATTCATGAATTTGATATGATTTATACGAATGATCTCGACCATGGTTCTTATATTTCGGATACCATTAAAATTGATCCTACTTCGAGCCAACTGGAAGCGCTGGTTGAAATTTATCGAATGATGCGACCAGGTGAGCCACCAACAAAAGAAGCGGCAGAAGCTTTATTTAAGAATTTATTTTTTGTTGATGAACGTTATGACTTATCTGCAGTTGGTCGTATGAAATTTAACCGACGCGTAGGCAGAAAGAATGATGATGGTCCTGTTACGTTGACAAAAGAAGATATTATGTCTGTGATCAAGACCTTGATCGATATCAGAAATGGTATCGGTATGGTTGATGATATTGACCACCTTGGTAACCGAAGGGTTCGAAGTGTTGGTGAAATGACAGAGAATCAATTTAGAGTAGGGCTTGTGCGTGTCGAGAGAGCTGTTAAAGAGCGACTCAGTTTGGTTGAGTCAGAAAACTTAATGCCTCAAGATCTAATTAATGCGAAACCTGTATCTGCAGCAATTAAAGAATTTTTTGGTTCAAGCCAATTGTCTCAATTTATGGATCAAGTAAACCCATTATCAGGTGTTACTCATAAGAGAAGGGTTTCAGCATTAGGCCCAGGTGGTTTAACTCGCGAGCGCGCTGGTTTTGAAGTGCGTGACGTTCATACCACTCACTACGGACGTGTTTGTCCTATTGAAACACCTGAAGGTCCAAACATTGGTCTGATTAACTCATTGTCTGTATATGCTCGAACGAATGATTATGGATTTATTGAAACTCCATGTCGTAAAGTAGTAAATGGACGAGTATCGGATGAAATTGAATACCTTTCTGCTATTGAAGAAGTAGACCAATACATTGCCCAATCAAGTGTTGCCCTTGATGAAAAAGGAAATATTCTTGCTGATTTGGTTCCGTGCCGACATCAAAATGAATTTTCTTTAACGACACCAGATAAAATTAACTACATGGATATTTCTCCTAAGCAGATCGTATCCGTTGCTGCTTCGTTAATTCCTTTCTTAGAACATGATGATGCGAACCGCGCTTTGATGGGTTCAAACATGCAACGTCAAGCAGTGCCTACTTTACGCTCAGAAAAGCCTCTAGTTGGTACAGGAATGGAGCGTATTGTTGCTTCTGACTCTGGTGTTTCTGTTGTTGCTAAGCGTGGTGGGGTAATTGACCTAGTTGATGCATCTCGTATTGTTGTCAGAGTTAATGATGATGAAACAACTGCTGGCGAAACTGGTGTTGACATTTATAACCTGACTAAATATTTCCGTTCAAACCAAGATACTTGCATTAACCAACGTCCTATAGTTAATACAGGCGATATCATTCAGCGAGGAGATGTCTTAGCAGATGGTCCTTGTACTGACATGGGTGAGCTTGCATTAGGCCAAAATTTGCTAGTCGCTTTTATGCCTTGGAATGGATATAACTTCGAAGACTCTATTCTTATATCTGAGCGCATTGTTCAAGAAGATCGATTTACGACAATTCACATTGAGGAATTAACCTGTATTGCGCGTGATACCAAGTTAGGTACTGAAGAAATTACAGCGGATATTCCAAATGTTGGCGAGTCAGCTTTATCCAACTTGGATGAAGCGGGAGTTGTCTATATTGGAGCAGAAGTTAAAGCGGGAGATATTTTAGTAGGTAAAGTCACTCCTAAAGGTGAAACGCAACTTACGCCTGAAGAGAAATTGTTACGCGCAATTTTCGGTGAAAAAGCATCCGATGTAAAAGATTCATCGCTACGTGTCCCATCAGGAATGAATGGTACGGTTATCGATGTACAAGTATTTACTCGTGATGGATTAGAAAAAGATGCTCGTGCAAAAAGTATTGAAGAAGAGCATTTAGCGCGTGTTCGTAAAGACTTAGTTGATGAGCGTCGAATTCGCGAAGAAGATATATATCATCGCGTTGCGAACATTATCCTTGATAAGGTAGCTACGGGTGGACCAGCAAATTTAAAACCTGGCTCTAAAATAACTCAAGATTATCTCGATAAAATCGACAGAGACAAATTGTTTGATATCCGTCTGGATAATGATGTTATAAGTCAGCAACTAGAACAACTTTCCAAACAGCTTGAAATATTGTCTAAAGAAATGGAAAAGCGTTTTAATGACAGTCGTAAGAAAATAATTCAGGGTGATGATTTAGCCCCTGGAGTATTAAAGATTGTTAAAGTTTATCTTGCTGTTAAAAGAAGAATTCAACCTGGTGATAAGATGGCAGGTCGACATGGAAACAAAGGGGTTATCTCCATTGTAGTTCCTGTCGAAGACATGCCTCATATGGAAGATGGTACTGCAGTAGATATCGTACTTAATCCTTTGGGTGTACCTTCACGTATGAACATCGGACAAGTATTGGAAACACATCTTGGTTTAGCAGCTAAAGGTCTAGGCAATAAGGTTGCTCAAATGCTTGATGCTCAGAAGAATGCAGCTGAAATTCGCTCGTTCTTGGCTAAAATATATAACCATGATGGCGTACAACGAGTTAATTTAAGCTGCTTAAATGATGAAGAGATTTATCGTTTAGCAGATAACTTGCGCGCTGGTGTGCCTATGGCAACACCTGTTTTTGATGGTGCTTCTGAAGAAGAAATAAAAAGCATGCTGCAACTAGCTGACTTGTCTTCTGATGGAAAAACTACTTTGATTGATGGTAGAACCGGAAACAAGTTTGATAATCCAGTAACAGTAGGATACATGTATATGTTAAAACTAAACCATTTAGTTGATGACAAGATGCATGCTCGTTCAACTGGCTCATACAGTTTGGTAACGCAA
This sequence comes from Legionella sp., assembly GCA_051657005.1. Taxonomy (GTDB): domain Bacteria; phylum Pseudomonadota; class Gammaproteobacteria; order Legionellales; family Legionellaceae; genus Legionella. The sequence continues at coordinate 7,559 of JBOFJV010000109.1, forward strand.
CAACCACTTGGCGGTAAAGCACAGTTTGGTGGACAGCGCTTTGGTGAGATGGAAGTATGGGCACTAGAAGCTTATGGCGCAGCATATACATTGCAGGAAATGTTGACTGTGAAATCAGATGACGTTGGAGGTAGAACAAAGATCTACAAAAATATTGTCGATGGCGATCATCGTATGGACCCAGGAATGCCTGAATCGTTCAACGTATTGTTGAAAGAAATTCGTGCATTGGGAATAGATATCGAACTTGACCATGATTAATTTTTCAGCGATACATACTGATTAACCAATTTTTGGAGGCATAGACTTGAGTACTCTAAACGACGATCCAATGAATGAACCAATGAGAAAAGCTCCTGTGATGAGTGATTTGCTCGGCATACTTAAACAACAGGGACAAAGTGAAGAATTTGATGCAATTAAAATTGCATTAGCTTCTCCTGAATTAATTCGTTCATGGTCATATGGTGAAGTAAAAAAACCAGAAACTATTAACTATCGTACATTTAAACCGGAGCGTGATGGATTATTCTGTGCCAAAACTTTTGGTCCAGTAAAAGATTACGAGTGTTTATGTGGTAAATACAAACGATTAAAACATCGTGGTGTGATTTGTGAGAAATGTGGTGTTGAGCTTGCTTTGGCTAAAGTTCGTCGTGAGCGCATGGGACATATCGAATTAGCAAGTCCTGTTGCACATATTTGGTTCTTGAAGTCATTACCATCCAGAATCGGCTTATTGTTGGATATGACGTTAAGAGATATTGAACGTGTTCTTTACTTTGAAGCGTTTGTTGTTGTTGATCCTGGAATGACAGAGCTTGAGCGCGGTCAACTGCTCAATGATGAAGTTTATCTTGATGCCATGGAGCAATATGGTGATGAGTTTGATGCACGTATGGGTGCTGAGGCAATTCGTGACCTTCTTCGTCAGGTTGATCTAGAAGAAGAAATCAAGAGCTTACGTGAAGAGTTACCAACAACGAACTCTGAAACAAAGCTTAAGAAAATTACTAAGCGCTTAAAGCTGCTTGAAGCATTTTATGAATCTGGTAATAAGCCTGAGTGGATGATTATGGATGTATTGCCTGTTCTTCCACCCGATTTAAGACCATTAGTTCCATTAGATGGTGGTCGTTTTGCAACATCTGATCTTAATGATTTATACCGCCGTGTAATTAACCGAAATAACCGCTTGAAGCGTCTGCTTGATCTAAATGCACCTGATATTATTGTCCGTAACGAAAAACGAATGCTCCAAGAATCAGTGGATGCGTTGTTAGATAACGGACGTCGTGGTCGTGCAATTACAGGTACAAATAAAAGACCATTAAAATCTTTAGCAGATATGATTAAAGGGAAGCAAGGTCGCTTCCGACAAAACCTGTTAGGTAAGCGTGTTGATTACTCAGGTCGTTCAGTAATCGTAGTTGGTCCTACTTTGAAATTACATCAATGTGGACTACCTAAAAAAATGGCGCTCGAATTGTTTAAACCATTTATATTCAGTAAATTGGAGTTTCGTGGTTTAGCGACAACAATTAAAGCCGCTAAGAAGATGGTAGAACGTGAAGAGTCTGTTGTTTGGGATATCCTAGACGATGTGATTCGTGAGCATCCCATTCTCTTAAACCGCGCACCAACATTACACCGATTAGGGATTCAAGCATTTGAGCCTGTACTTATTGAAGGGAAAGCAATTCAATTGCATCCTTTAGTGTGTACTGCTTATAACGCAGACTTCGACGGTGACCAGATGGCGGTTCACGTGCCATTGACATTAGAAGCACAACTCGAAGCGCGCTCATTAATGATGTCGACAAATAACATATTGTCACCCGCAAGCGGGGAACCAATTATCGTTCCAAGTCAGGACGTTGTTCTCGGTCTTTACTATTTAACTCGAGAAAAAGTTAATGCTTTAGGTGAAGGGAAAATCTTTGTTAGTGCGCAAGAAGCTCAGAATTTCTATGAGTCAGGACATCTCGATATTCATGCAAAAATCAAGATTCGTATGCCCAAAGAAAATGAAGAGGGACATCATCTTGTTGAAACCACTGTTGGTCGTGCGATTCTCGCTGAAGTATTACCAAAAGGCATGACTTTTGCGCAAATAAACCGCACTATGACCAAGAAAGTTATTTCAAAAGTTATAGACACGTGCTATCGAAATTTCGGTTTAAAAGAAACAGTTATTTTTGCTGATACACTGATGTATACAGGCTTTAAATACGCGACGCGTTCAGGAGTATCCATTGGTATTGAAGACATGGAAATACCTGATGATAAAGCCACTATTATCGAGCATGCTGATAATGAAGTTCGTGAAATTGAATCACAATTCCGCTCAGGTTTAGTGACCAATGGCGAGCGTTATAACAAAGTAATTGATATTTGGTCGAGAACAAATGAGTTAGTTGCTAAGTCGATGATGAGCAAAATTGCAACCGAAGAAGTGATTAACGTTCAAGGCAAAACCGTACGACAAGAAGCATTCAACCCAATTTTCATGATGGCGGATTCTGGTGCAAGGGGTTCTGCTGCACAGATAAGACAGCTTGCTGGTATGCGGGGATTGATGGCTGCTCCAGATGGTTCGATTATTGAAACACCTATTACAGCGAACTTCCGTGAAGGTTTGAATGTATTCCAATACTTTATTTCAACTCACGGTGCGCGCAAAGGTTTGGCGGATACCGCGTTAAAAACAGCGAACTCAGGTTATTTGACACGACGACTGGTTGATGTAGCTCAAGATGTTGTGATTACTGAAGATGATTGTGGCGTGGATACTGGTGTCTTGATGCAGCCATTGATTGAAGGAGGCGATATTGTTGAGCCACTTCATGAGCGGGTGTTAGGACGCGTAGTTGCTGCAGATGTGTACATTCCCAACCACAGTGAGCCTGTTGTTACTGCCGGTACATTATTGGATGAAGAGTGGGTCGAAAAGCTTGAGAAGCAAGGTGTGGATCAAATTCTGGTTCGCTCACCCATTACATGCCAAACTCGTTTTGGACTATGTGCTAAATGCTATGGTCGTGATTTGGCAAGAGGACATCTAGTTAACACAGGTGAGGCCGTTGGTATTATTGCTGCCCAATCAATTGGGGAGCCAGGAACTCAGTTAACCATGCGTACGTTCCATATTGGTGGAGCAGCATCTCGAGCTACTGCGGCAAATAATATCCAAATCAAAACTAAAGGGGTTATTCGCTTACATAACATTAAGACTGTAACTCATGAAAACAAAAATCTGGTTGCAGTATCACGTTCTGGAGAAGTAACGATTGTTGATGAGTTTGGACGTGAGCGCGAACGTTATAAATTACCTTATGGTGCGGTTATTTCTGTTCAAGACAGCTCTCATGTTGAAGCAGGTCAAGTTATTGCTACATGGGACCCTCATACACATCCTGTAATCTCAGAAGTGTCTGGATATTTGAAATTTGTCGATTTAATTGATGGTATAACCATGAACCGTCAGACTGATGAGCTGACTGGTTTAAGTAATATTGTTATTATCGACGCCAAGCAACGTAGTGCTGCAGGTCGCGATTTAAGGCCTATGGTAAAACTTGTTAGTGCGGATGGAGAGGACATTTATCTAGCAGGCACTAATGTTCCCGCACAATACTATCTGCCAGTAGACGCGATTGTTAATTTCGAAGATGGCGGTCATGTAGGTATCGGGGATGTTATTGCTCGTATCCCGCAAGAGCGTTCTAAAACACGCGATATTACTGGTGGTCTGCCAAGAGTTGCTGATTTGTTTGAAGCACGTAAACCTAAAGACTCAGCAGTTATGGCTGAAGTCTCTGGTATGGTCAGCTTCGGTAAAGAAACAAAAGGTAAGAGAAGATTAATAATTAATGTTTCTGAAGATCAATGTCATGAAGAGTTGATTCCGAAATGGCGTCATATATCTGTGTTCGATGGAGAGCATGTTGAGCGTGGTGAAATCATCGCTGAAGGAGCACTCAATCCACACGATATATTACGGTTACTCGGTGTTGGTGCATTAGCTAACTACATTGTAAATGAAGTACAAGACGTATATCGTTTGCAAGGTGTAAAAATTAATGACAAACATATCGAAACGATTGTAAGACAAATGCTGCGTAAAAGAGTTATTACTTTTGCTGGTGATTCAAGATTCTTGGTTGGTGAACAGGTCGAAGAAAGTGATTTACTGCAAGAAAATGACAAAATGGTTGCTGAAGGAAAGCAAATTGCGAGAGGTACTCCTATATTGTTAGGTATTACCAAGGCGTCTTTGGCAACTGAATCATTTATTTCAGCCGCTTCATTCCAAGAAACAACAAGAGTTCTAACTGAAGCTGCTGTAAGTGGAAAGGTTGATGATTTACGTGGCTTAAAAGAAAACGTGATGGTTGGACGCCTGATCCCTGCAGGAACAGGTTATGCTTATCATCAAAGCCGTAAGGCAAAAAGAGCTAAGGCTGCAGCCGGTGAGCACCCAGTGCACACTGTTACTGCAAGTGATGTTGAACATGCGTTAAGCGAAGCATTGAACGCAGATAATCAAGAACACTAGTTCGGATTCAAAAACTGCAGATTTAAACTTGACAAATCTGCCGTATCTATATAGAATCCGGCCTCCTTATGCATTCGAAATAATCAAAAGAGACAGATCGGAGTTAAGTATAAATGGCTACTATTAATCAGTTAGTAAGAAAGCCTCGTGTGGACGTAAAGAAGAAAAGTAACGTACCTGCACTAGAGTCATGTCCACAGCGACGCGGTGTGTGCACACGCGTTTACACTACTACACCTAAAAAACCTAACTCAGCTATGCGTAAGGTTGCTCGTGTACGTTTAACTAATGGATTTGAAGTTTCATCATATATTGGTGGTGAAGGCCATAACCTACAAGAGCACTCTGTTGTTCTTATTAGAGGTGGTCGTGTTAAAGACTTACCTGGTGTGCGTTATCACACTGTAAGAGGAAGTTTGGATACATCAGGTGTTAATGACCGTAAGCAAGGTCGTTCTAAATACGGTACCAAAAAACCAAAAGATAAAAAATAACTGATTGTAGGAAATCGAAATGCCTAGAAGAAGAGAAGTCCCCAAAAGAGAAATTCTGCCAGATCCAAAGCATCATAGTGAGCTTTTGGCAAAATTCATTAACGTATTAATGGTTAGTGGTAAAAAATCTACCGCTGAAAAAATTATTTACGGCGCTTTAGATGTTATGGCAGAGCGTGTAAAGAAAGTTAAAAAGACTGATGATGAAGGTGGTGAATCAAGCTCTGGCGGTTCAGCAACCGTTCTTCGTTACTTTGAAGACGCTTTAGATAATGTTCGTCCAAGCGTAGAAGTTCGTTCACGTCGAGTTGGTGGTGCTACATATCAAGTCCCCGTTGAAGTACGACATGATCGCAGTATCGCTTTAGGTATGCGTTGGATCGTTCAAGCAGCTCGTACTCGTGGTGAAAAGGGCATGATGTTACGATTAGCTGGTGAATTGATGGATGCCTACGAAAGTAAAGGTTCCGCAGTGAAGAAACGCGAAGATACTCATAAAATGGCAAAAGCTAACCAGGCGTTTGCGCATTTTAGATGGAACTAAGAGAGAGGTAATTCCGTGTCTACTCCATTAAAATTATATAGAAACATCGGTATTGCAGCACACGTTGACGCTGGTAAAACAACGACAACAGAACGTGTACTGTATTATACTGGTATGTCTCATAAAATTGGTGAAGTACATGACGGTGCTGCAACAATGGACTGGATGGTCCAAGAGCAGGAGCGCGGTATTACCATTACCTCTGCAGCAACAACTTGCTACTGGTCTGGTATGGACAAGCAATTTGAGCCTCACCGTATTAATATTATTGATACGCCAGGGCACGTTGATTTCATGATCGAAGTAGAACGTTCTTTACGTGTACTTGATGGTGCAGTAGTTGTTTTTGATTCAGTATCTGGGGTTGAGCCTCAATCTGAAACTGTATGGCGACAAGCGAACAAATACGGTGTTCCTCGTATCGTTTTCGTCAACAAAATGGATAGAATGGGTGCGAACTTCCTTCGTGTTGTGAGCCAGATTAAACAGCGACTAGGATCTAATCCTGTCGTTCTTCAATTGCCGATTGGTTCTGAAGAAGCGTTTAAAGGTGTAATCGACCTTATTAAAATGAAAGCAATTTATTGGGATGAAGAAAGCAAAGGAATGACTTTTGAATATAAAGATGTTCCTGCTGACCTTAAAGCACAATGTAATGAATATCGTGCACTACTTATTGAGGCCGCTGCAGAAGCTACTGAAGTGCTCATGGAAAAATACATTGAAGGTGAAGAGTTAGCTGAAAGAGAAATCAAGGATGCATTACGTCAATTAACAATTAGCAACCAAATTGTCCCTGTGTTTTGTGGTTCAGCCTTTAAAAATAAAGGTGTCCAAGCAGTTTTGGATGGTGTAATTGAATATTTACCTTCACCAACGGACATACCTGACGTTAAAGGTATTGATGAAGATGGTGAAGAGGCATCACGTAAAACCAGCTATGATGCACCATTTTCTGCGTTGGCTTTTAAAATTGCCACCGATCCATTTGTTGGAACGTTAACTTATTTTAGAGCTTATTCAGGTGTGCTAAAAAGCGGTGATACAGTTTATAACTCTGTAAAAGGTAAAAAAGAGCGTATTGGTCGCTTATTGCAGATGCATGCTAATTCTCGAGAAGAAATTAAAGAAGTAAGAGCTGGAGATATAGCTGCCGCTGTTGGTCTTAAAACAGTAACCACTGGGGATACCCTGTGTGATACAGACCATGTTGTGATATTGGAAAGAATGGACTTTCCAGATCCTGTAATTGCTGTTGCTGTTGAACCAAGAACTAAAGCAGATCAAGAGAAAATGGGGATTGCTCTAGGTAAGCTAGCGCAAGAAGATCCATCTTTCCGTGTTCATACAGACGAAGAATCAGGCCAAACGATTATTGAAGGTATGGGTGAGCTTCATCTGGAAATTATTGTTGACCGCATGAAACGCGAGTTTAATGTGGAAGCCAATGTTGGTAAGCCTCAAGTAGCTTATCGCGAAACACTGAAACAATCAGTGGAACAAGAAGGTAAATTTGTTAGACAATCTGGTGGACGTGGTCAATTCGGACACGTATGGCTGAAAATTGAACCTCAAGAGTCTGGCAAGGGTTATGAATTTGTCAACGAAATTGTTGGTGGTGTTATTCCTAAAGAATACATTCCAGCTGTTGATAAAGGAATTCAAGAGCAAATGCAAAATGGTGTCATTGCTGGATATCCAGTAGTAGATGTTAAAGTGACATTGTTTGACGGTTCGTTCCACGAAGTGGACTCGAGTGAAATGGCATTTAAAATTGCTGGCTCCATTGGTTTCAAACAAGGTGCATTAAAAGCCAAACCAGTTTTACTTGAACCAATTATGAGTGTTGAGGTTGTTACACCTGAAGATTATATGGGCGATGTTATGGGAGACCTTAACAGACGCCGTGGTTTAGTTCAGGGAATGGAAGATTCACCAGCAGGTAAAATTGTTAGAGCTGAAGTACCACTTGCAGAGATGTTTGGTTATTCTACCGATTTACGTTCTGCTACTCAAGGAAGAGCAACATATACTATGGAATTTTCTAAGTATGCTGAAGCTCCAAATAATATTGCTGAAGCAATTATTAAGAAACAATAAAAGTCAACGAGGTTATTGAAATGGCGAAGGAAAAATTTGAGCGTAAGAAGCCACACGTTAATGTGGGCACAATTGGTCACGTAGACCATGGTAAAACGACACTAACTGCAGCGATTACAACAATTATGGCGAAGAAGTTTGGTGGTACAGCTAAAGCT
>JBOFJV010000110.1:0-1611 GCA_051657005.1 Legionella sp.
TCTTATTGTCGCATTTCCAGTTATTTACAAACTATGCAAAATAAGGGAATAAATCCTGTGGTTGCTGTAGCTATGGCATTGAACAATCAACGTTAGAGTACAGTTTCTTTCACCCCTGTACGTCACGCAGTGGCGTATATGGGTGAGTAGTTACGCTCTACCTTAGTATTACCATTTTCAAAGCAATAGGATTTTTCAACAGGAATATCAATAATCGACATCATATAGATGTTTTGATGCAAAAACTGAGAAGCAACAATGGATTGACCATTCTCTATTTTAAATATTGTAGTAATCGCAGTCCCCATGTCCTCTATCTTACCGATATATTGTTCGCCGGCGCCTTTCATAGGTAATTAGTGGTTTTTTTGAAGCGTTCGAAGCATTTGTCTCAGTTGAGGTTTTTTTGCTACCTCTTCTTTAAAATAGTCACCATTGATTGCAAGAATGAGTACATTATTCTGAGCAATCGCAGTAGCAGCAAGAGGTTGATTGCGAAGAACCCCCAATTCACCAAAAAAATGACCTTTATGTTAAATAAGACTATTGAGCTCTTTTGTTGTTTTGTTGTGAATCAGTAGTTCAACATTCCCTTGCAAAATAATATAAACGTTGTCGGGTTTATCGCCTTCAGCAAATATCATTGTTCCAACTGATAACTCCATGAGCGTTGGGTTTTCGATTCGCAAGGCGATTGATTTGATGTCGTTATAAAATTCAGTAGGTAATGATAATTGTTGAAATACGTGATCAAAGCCCAACTGTAAAAGTTTTAATTTTAATTTTTTATCAATTTGCAACAGCTCAATAATGAATTGTTCATCAATTCTAATGATATTTGTATCCGTCACTGCTTCAATGTTTGCGTTACGACTTTTGTTTGCTTGTCCTAATAATTCTTGTTCACCAAAATAATCACCTTTGTTCAGCCTCGCAAGTTTAACTTTCTTTCCGGATTGATCATGAGTAAAAACACACACTGAGCCAGCAAAGACAATGTAAAATGCATCTCCTTGTTCACCTTGACGAATAATCAAGTCTTTTTCTGCATATTTTTCCAATCTGACTGCATGAAGCAGCTTATTAAATTGTTCGGTATTGAGGTTATTAAAGATATTAGTCTGCTTAATGAGCTCAATTTCTTCGTGAGATATATGATGGTGAATCTTTTCTTTAAGATTATAAAGATAAAACGGCTCTACACCAATTAAGGGGGCACTTTAATCAAATTAGTCTAGACTAAGTCCTTGATTTAGCGAACAAAAGGAGATTAAACTGCCGAAGTACAATCTTATCCTAAATTTACCTAGATTTTCCATAGTAAAAGTGATCGGATATCAACCATTAATATTAGATGTAAGCTATAACCGATTAGCCCGTTGTAGTCATTGTCAAAGTAAGAGCGTACGCAAGCAATCCTCGTATATACGCAGAGTTAATCATGAGTTAATCGGACATCGTCGAAGTATATGAGTATTTAAAGCGTATAAGTTATATTGTTATGCGTGTAGTCGTTATGGTAATCAACAATTCCCAGGCATTAATAAACATCAACGAGATACCTGGCGTGCACAATCTGCGGTGTTTCATGAACATAGTCGAGGAGTTTCT
>JBOFJV010000111.1:0-4437 GCA_051657005.1 Legionella sp.
TGCCTTCAGGTATCAAAAGACACTGGGCCACCTCTCATACTAAACTTAACGGAGCTCAATCACTTCAACCTCGCGGCTTACGGCTTACAACTTCATTTGCCTACGCTTAACCATACGCGTTACCACATACAGCCCAAGGATAAGTACGAAATTCGCTCGGTCGCGCTTTCCCGGTAGCACTTTCAGCTACTAGCGGTCGTGCACTTTCGTGGCGCACTTTCAATTTTTTTCTAAATATAGTTAGTTCACCCCTGTACGACACGCAGTGGCGTATAGGGGTGAGTAGTTACTATTTTAGCTGATTTATATACCAAGCATTACCCCATCGATTGGCAACAGGTCTATACCTGTCAAAGTACACAAAGGATTGCTTCTTTGCCTGCTTATCCCTTTATCAAACAACGCTATTGGTATGACTTGGAATTAAATCCCAGATCAGCACCTAAAACGATACCTCTAGCCAATAACTACGTCAAAATGAATGCTTCAAGCCAAGTATTGGCCTACTTACGCCAAGTGTTTGCAGAAAAATTACAGACAACTCCCGATCTGATTCAAGTGGATGAAACCTATGAAATGTATGGTGTGGATTCGGTCATTGGCCTGTAAATTACAAATCGATTGGAACAAGACTTTGGCACCTTGTCCAAAACCCTATTGTATGAACGCAATCGCCTTAATGATTTAGCCAAATACTTTATTAAAAATTATCAAGAACAATTAGCGACGCTTGTTGCCGATCCTGGTGAAGTGGTTCACTCTTCCGTATTAACTCTCGAAGAAACACAACCCAGTGTTCCTGTTTTAAAAAACAAAAGTGATACATCGCGTGATATTGCCATTATTGGCTTCAGCGGCATATTTCCCATGGCCAACTCTATGGATGAATTTTGGCATAATTTACACACGGGTCAGGATTGCGTGGGTGAAGTTCCAGCTGAACGTTGGGATTATAAAGAATATCCCGTACTTACAGGAAGCGGAGAAAAATATTTCCCTCACGGTGGTTTTATTCACGATATCGATAAATTTGACCCTTTGTTTTTTAATATCTCACCGCGTGATGCCGGATTAATGGATCCACATGAGCGTTTATTCATGCAATCAGTATGGTCTACATTGGAAGATGCATGCTATACACGTGAAAAATTAAAACGCAATGCCCAAAACGCAGTAGGCGTTTTTGCTGGAGTAACGTACAACTTCTATCCTTTATTTATTGCCGAAGAATGGCAAAAAGGAAATCGTGTCCCGTTAGACGTTAAATCATTTTCCGTTGCCAATCGTATTTCCTATTTTCTTGATGTGAATGGGCCAAGCTTTGTCGTAGATACAGCCTGCTCTTCGTCATTGACAGCCATTCATTTAGCCTGTGACAGTCTATTAGGTGGGGATTGTGCTATGGCCATTGCCGGCGGCGTGAATCTCTCTTGGCATCCAAGCAAATATCATTTCTTAGGCAGTTTTAATTTCATGTCCTAACAAGGACGTTGCACAAGCTTTGCTGAAGGAGGTACCGGTTATGTGCCATCAGAAGGTGTGGGTTCTGTTTTATTACAACCTTTAGCCGATGCCCTTGCCGACAACGATACAATTTATGCCGTAATTAAAGGCAGCAGCATGAACCATGGCGGCAAAACCAGTGGCTATACGGTTCCCAATCCAAATGCCCAAGCTGCGGTCATTTTAAATGCCTTAAAAAATGCCAATATTGATGCACGCACCATTTCTTACATCGAAGCCCATGGTACAGGTACTGCTTTAGGTGATCCAATGGAGATTCGTGGGCTTCAGGATGCATTTGAAGAATTTACCGACGACAAACAATTCTGTGCGATTGGTTCAGTCAAATCCAATATTGGTCATTTAGAATCTGCCGCAGGCATATCCCAATTGGCAAAAGTCGTATTGCAAATGCGCCATAAAAAATTAGTTCCTACGCTTCACAGTGAACAATTAAATCCGTTTATTGACTTTAAAAACTCCCCGTTTTACATCCAACGAGAATTGGCTGATTGGCAACCACAGCATGCCCATCGTCGCGCAGGCATCAGCTCTTTTGGTGCTGGTGGTGCCAATGTGCATCTGGTTGTGGAAGAATACGTGCCTCCTATCAAGCAACAAAGCTCAATCAAAGGCCCATATCTCTTTTTACTTTCGGCATTAAATGAAGACCGTCTCACCGCACAAGTGCAACAGATGCATCGTTACGTGCAACAAAACTGCGTTACTGATGATAAAGAATGGTTAAACAACGCCTGTTTTACATTACAAACAGGTCGTGAACATATGCTTGCGCGATTAGCAATCCTTGTTGAAAATAAAGAAGAATTACTGTTCGCATTAGCAAATTACCCCAATACGGATACTCCTGATATTTGGATGAATTATCAGTCGCAAAATACGATGAAACCGCTCTCTGATTTAGCGGAATTAATTCGTAATTCCCACTACAATGAAATCGCCCAACATTGGGTGAATTGAGGAAAAGTCGATTGGACACAATCGTACTCCCAACAACCCAATAGCGTTTCCTTACCTACTTATCCATTCACCAAACGACGCTGTTGGATACCAACAAAAGAAGTAGAGTCATCTTTACCCATAGCACAGACATCTTCAGCACCAGTGGTTGTAAATAATACACCCGCTGTTGAACGCACTGAGATCATTGCGGCACAAGATTGGCTTTATACAACGCAATGGCAGAATAATCCTCAATCAACGGCTTCCCCATTAGCCAAAGAAGAGGGGCAATGGCTGGTTTTCACCCATCCTGAATCCATTCAAGCATTGAAAAGCGAGTTTGGTGCACAAAGCTGCATTTATTGTTTTGCAAGCGAGCAATTCATCCAGATCAATCCGCATGCATACTCCATTAATCCCACCCAAAAAGCAGATTATGAGCACTTATTTCAAACAATTCATGCAGAACATGAGGCAGATTTAAAGGGCGTTATCTACTGGTGTTCTCCTTTCAGCACCAACACAAAGCAAGAGTCTGATCCCAGCCTCCATTTATTGTATCTCTTCAAAGCCATGAGCCGGCATTCCTGGTCCCAACAGTTTACCTTCTGTCTTGCATCACACACTGCGCAACAGGTGAATGCAACGGATACGATCGCTCTTTGGCAACATCATTTATGGTCAATAACGCGTATCTTTGCTGCAGAACAAGCAAATTACCAAGTGGTACTCCTTGATTTGGATGCACACGATAATCTCTACCAAAACGCCAAAATCCTGGTTCAATAATTTGGTTATCCGCAAGCCCATCAAAACCATATTGCGTATCGTGCACAGGAACGTTATACCGTTCGTTTTGCCCCGCATACGCCATCTACAGACACACTTTCCCCTTGGCAAGCCCCTGTCGCTGCCTTAATTACAGGGGGCTTGGGTGCTTTAGGCTATGAGGTCGCTGAATTTCTTGCTGCTCAAGGCACACGATTGATGCTCCTTACAGGCACGACCGAACTGTCAGAACACACTGTAGAAAAAAACACCTGGCTCAACCAATTAAAAGCGAAAGGAGTAGAGGTGCATTACGTCGCGGTGGATGTGGCCAATCAAGAGCTCATGCACCAAGCCATCATGGAAGCGGAAAACGCATGGAAACATCCCATCGATGGTGTTTTTCATTTGGCCGGAATAACCACCGATAATGTCACGATTGCCAATATGGAAGAAACGTTATGGCATGAGGTGTTACGCGTTAAAATAAAAGGCGCCTGGGTACTGCATGAACTCTTTAAGCACACTCAATTAACTTATTTTGTGCTCTTTTCATCGATTGCAGCAGTGCCTCATTTTGGCATGGCTGGATTAAGCGCTTATGCAGCAGCCAATGAATTCATCAGTGGTCTTGCCCTATATCGCCGTAGTTTGCAATTGCCCGCATCAAGCATTAACTGGGTCGCCTGGTCAGAAAAGGGCATGAGTCACCGACACAATCACGATGCATTTATGGATGCAGTCGGCATGGCCTCATTAAGCATTAAAGAGGGTATTGCCTTGTTGCATACTCTTCTTAAATTTAATACCCCTTAAATCACTGTGTGTCAGATTCAATGGAAGAAGTTTTGGCTCTTTCCCATTTAAGGGGGCAGCTCTAATCACCCACAGAGCACCTTAACACGCACTCTGTAATTTTCAAATTTTCTAAAACCATAAGCTCTTCGCTGAATGAGTTTCATTTTACGATGAAACCCTTCTGTGACTCCATTTGATTTACTAAACCGCCACATTCTGGCGACTTAATCTTTCCAAGCTCCCATGGTCTTACCCAATGAAGCTACAGCCTTAAAAGCACTTTGCTTTAATTCAGTCAGCATGCCTAAGAAGGTAGGTATTACTTTACGACATGCCTTTTGTGTTAATGCTCTTTTCATTAAAAGAAAATGAAGTTGTTGTTGGAATTGATAGATTGCATCGATA
>JBOFJV010000112.1:0-12330 GCA_051657005.1 Legionella sp.
CGAAAACCCTGGGTGCCGCTTCGCGGCACCCAGGCTACACTAATCTCTTCAGTTGATGCCCTTAACCGTTCTGCCGGGTTAGGCAAAAGCATTAATTCCAGTAATGTGTTTTCCTAGGACTAAAGTATGCACGTTGTCCGTCCCTTCATAGGTAAAAACTGATTCTAAATTAACCATATGACGGATCACATGGTATTCAAGACTGATTCCATTAGCTCCTAACAGATTCCTGCATTTTCGCGCAATGTTCAACGCTTCGCGACATGCATTACCTTTTGCAAGCGAAATCATTACGGGATTCTCCCGATGATTGTCTTTTATGCGTCCTATTTGTAAATTAAGGCATTGTGCTTTAATAATTTCAGTATACATATCTGCCAGATCTTTTTGAATAAGCTGGAATGAAGCCAAGGGCTTATTAAATTGTTTACGCTCTAACAAATAATCCCGAGTAATATCAAAACACGCCATAGCAGCACCCATCGCTCCCCAAGCAATACCATATCGTGCTTGGCTTAAACAACTTAATGGAGCACCTAAACCTTTCTCACTTCCTGGAAGATAATTTTCATTAGGGACAAAAACATTATCAAAAACCAACTCACCCGTAATAGAGGCTCGTAACGACATCTTTAATTTAATTGCATGACGACTTAAACCCTCAGATTGCGTATCGACAATAAAACCACGCACGCCTTCATCTGTTTGCGCCCAAACGATGGCAATATCAGCAATAGGTGCGTTGGTAATCCACATTTTAGCACCATTTAAACACCAGCCTCCATCAACTTTTTTTGCGGTTGTCCTCATCCCTGCAGGATCGGAGCCAAAATCCGGTTCAGTCAAACCAAAGCAACCAATAATCTCACCTGTTGCCATGCCAGGTAAAAAACGCACGCGTTGTTCTTCGCTGCCGTAACGAAAAATAGGAAACATGCATAAAGAGCTTTGTACTGAAACAAAACTTCGCAGACCGCTATCGCCTTTTTCCAGTTCTTGACACACTAACCCATAAGACACATAGGACGCTTCTGCTCCGCCGTACTCTGCAGGTAAAGTTAAACCTAATAAACCGAGTTCAGCAGACTTGCGAATAAGCTCTCGCGGAAATTGAGCATGCTCAAACGAATCAACCATCAAAGGTAAAACGTCGTTATTGACAAAACGCCATACGCTATCGCGTATCATGCGTTCATCACTATTCAACTGCTCATCAAGAAATAACAAATCGTCCACTTTCCTTCTCCCTTTTATCAGACTGTAACGCGATTACGGCTTCAAGAATACTTTCTTTGCTTGGCAATAAGTATTGCCAGGCATTACCCAGAGGGATAAAGCAATCTTTACCTGTAATGCGTTTAATTTTTAAATTGGAACTCGCTTCTTCGAGTAATAAAGTCATTAACCCCTCACTCACAGAACCACTTTTCCTGCCTTCATCCACAATTAATACCTGCTTTGCCATAGCGACTTCCTTCAAAATCGCTTCAGCGGGTAAGGGACTAAGCCAACGTAAATCAACAATTTTCACAGGAATATTATGTTTTTCTTGCAATTCTTTTGCTGCTTGCCGTGATAAATAATAACCATTAGCGTAGGTCAAAATAACGGTTGCGCCATCGCCAAATACCCCAACTTCTCCAAGCGCAATTGAGGTATCAGGTGCTGGATAATTTAAAAGCCACCCGTTATCACCAGGAGCATGTAAATCTTTAGTCATGTATAAAGCAATGGGTTCTAAAAAAACCACCACGCGCCCTTCTTCGTATGCCAAGCGCATGCATGTTCGTAACATTAGAGCGGCATCTGGACCATTTGAAGGGCAAGCAACGACGACACCAGGTAAATCACGTAATACGGAAATGGAGTTATCATTATGAAAATGGCCACCAAAACCTTTCTGATAAGCCAATGAAGCGATACGAAGCACCATAGGATTCTGATATTGGCCAGAGGAAAAAAAGGATAACGTAGATGCTTCGCCACGAAGCTGATCTTCTGCGTTATGTAAATACGCCAAAAATTGAATTTCGGGAACCGGAATAAACCCGTTATGGGCCAAACCAATTGCAGTGCCTAAAATGGTGGTCTCATCTAAAATGGTATCAAACACTCTGCGTTGACCAAATCGTGCCTGTAAATCAGCAGTAACTCGATAAACGCCTCCTTTCTTACCTACATCTTCACCAAACACAAGCATATTAGGATACTGCATCATTAAATCCGTCAATGCATAATTAATCTGCTGACACAAATTACGCTTTTGCGTTAATTGCTGAAAAGCAATGGCAAAAACCTCTGCTCTTCGCTCGGCACTGGGAAGAGGAAAAGCCGTTTTTTTAGGCGTGGTCGGAACAAGTGATGACATAATTGCCGCAGCACTGGACAATTTGGGCTGTTTCATTGCGTCTACCGCTTTGGCCTCAATTAAATCCTTATTGCTTTGATAAAGGCTCAATATATCCTGAATACTCATCCAGCCCTCTCGATAAAGAAGCGCTGCCGTATGCAACAATGGATCTTGAGCCTCTCGCGCTTCGATTTCTTCTTGAGTACAGTATTGTGACTCAATATCAGAACCTGCATGTCCTAGTAAACGAGCACAACGCATGTGCAAAAAAACCGGTTGTTTTTTTATTCGTGCCAAATATTCCGCCTCTTGAGCTACGGCATAAGCATCGGCAAGATTTAACCCATCGCACGCAATATAATGGATGCCAGGACGAGAACGTATGGAGTGCTCAATCCAATTTCTGGGAGTAGGTACAGAAATACCAATCCCATTGTCCTCACAGATAAATACCAGCGGTAAAGGATACTGTTGTTGTGAGAGCCATGAGCACGCATTTAAAGTAGTCTGTGCCGAAGCATGATTGGTAGATGCATCGCCAAAAGAACAAAGAATAACTGAGTCTGGTTTGAGATTGCCCTGAATATTTAAGTCTTTTGCACGAGCAATCGATAAAGCAGCCCCCAAAGCTTTGGGTAAATGTGAAGCAATTGTCGATGTTTGAGGAGGAATATTTAAAGGAACACTGCCAAAAACTTTATGACGTCCTCCTGAAATAGGATCAGTTGCTGCAGCAACTAAAGACAATAAAATGTCTCTAACCCCATCTGAATCCTGTAATTTTTTGGCACGCTGCAAATAAAAAGCACCACTTCGATAATGCAAAAAAGCCATATCATCGGGACGAAAAACTTGCCCCCAAACAGCATTGCCCTCATGGCCACTGCTGCCTATAGTGTAGAACGACAATCCTTTTTCCTTAAGCTGTCTGGCGATCAAATCAAGAAGACGGGACTTGATTTGCGAGTCAAAAAGTTCGATAGCAGTCTTTCTATCCAATTCAGCAGTATCTGGACTCATTGTGCTCTGAGGTTTTGGAAAGTCTGCTTTTGCTACTCGATTTATAAACTGTTCATCAACTACAATGGCCCTGTCTAACATCACTACATCCTGTTTAAGTTATTCAATTTCTTGCATACTCGCGCAAAACTCATCCAGTTATGCAAGCATTCAATTTTCTTAGGAAATAAACCAATGAGTATATACCGATTCAAAATGAACAGGAAGGACGACTTGTATTCAAATTTGCAGTGAACTAGCTATTAGTGCTTAAATAATCTACACTTTTTGTAGGCATCCAAAAATGGGGCTTCTAATGAAATGGATTCGTTTAGTTGTCAGTATCGTATTTATGGCTGGATGTTGTTGCACGAATGTAGTTGCCTACAGACCAGTTCTGGTAATACCTGTTGTTTCCCAGGTAATAGAACACGTACGAGTTTATGCATACCCACAAGGACCACTGGATGTGACAACAACGACCATTGATTTTTACTAATCAGAACAGTAACGCTCATTCTACTTGCAGAGTATTGAACCTACCCTCTCCCATCAATGGGAGATGGTAGCGTGATTTAAATTACTCTTCTTTTTCAGAATAACCACATCCCTCTTGCGGGCAAAGAATTTGTCTGCCGAATTTTTTACTTTCTTTAACAGTTAAAATTGGCCAATTGCATTTATGGCAAGGTTGGTTAATGGGTTCATTCCATAAAGCGTAATCGCATTTAGGATAATTACCGCAAGAATAGAAAATTTTTCCTTTTCTTGATTTGCGTTGCAATATTTTTGCCTGATGGCATTTGGGACACTCTACACCCGTATCGGCTGGCTTTTCTATAGGCTCCATATGTTTGCACTGTGGGTAATTACTGCAACCGATAAAGCGCCCATAACGTCCAGTTTTGATATGCAAAGCACTAGAGCATACAGGACAAGCTCTCCCTTCTACGACTTCTGGCTCATTTTTTTCATGATCTTGACCAGCAATATCCTGGGTATAATCGCATTCAGGATATCCGGTACAACCAATAAAGCGTCCACGCTTTCCTAATCGAATAGACAGTGGCTTCTCGCACTTAGGACATTTTTCATCCAGAATTTCAGATGTTACGTCTTTTCGCTGAACCTGCTCATCAGTAGTTTGAATTTGGTGCACGAACGGTTGCCAAAATTCTTCTAAAACAGGAATCCATTCTTTTTCTCCACGAGCGATAGCATCCAGAGTGTCTTCAAGTGCTGCAGTGAATTTATAGTCTACGTATTGCGTAAAATAACCCGTTAAAAAACGATTCACAATACGTCCAACATCTGTTGGAAAGAATCGTTTTTTATCAACAATAACGTATTCACGTTGTTGTAACGTATGGATAATTGATGCATACGTTGATGGTCGGCCAATATCGTATTCCTCAAGTGCTTTGACCAGCGTTGCTTCTGAATACCGTGGAGGCGGCTCTGTAAAATGTTGGTTGGCAAGAATATCCTGTACTTTGATCTTTTCGCCTACAGTCAATGCAGGCAATAACATGCCTTCACTGTCATCCTCTTTCGTGTCATCACGGCCTTCTTCATATACGGCGATAAATCCAGTAAACGTAACCGTTGAACCATTAGCACGAAAAGTAGTGCCCTCACCGCAACTTAAATCCACAGCGACCGTATCCAAAACGGCATCGGCCATTTGACATGCAATAGTACGCTTCCAAATCAAACTATAGAGCTTGTATTGATCCGTCGTTAATGCCGATTGCACCATTTCTGGTGTTCGTATTATCGAGGTAGGTCGAATTGCTTCGTGTGCTTCTTGGGCGTTTTTGGATTTGGTTTTATAAACTCTGGGACTTTCAGGACAATTATCGGCACCATAGCGCTCTGTAACAAATTCGCGCATCTCCTCTACTGCTTCTGAAGATAAATTCACCGAATCGGTACGCATGTAAGTAATCAGACCGACCGTTCCTGTTCCTATATCAATACCTTCATACAATTGTTGGGCAACCATCATTGATTTTCTGGCGGTAAAACCCAGTTTGCGTGCTGCTTCCTGTTGTAAAGTAGATGTAATAAACGGAGGTGAAGGTTTACGCTTACGTTGCTTCTTCTCAATTTGACTTACCAACAACGATCCTTGTGCTTGCTTGAGTAAGTCTTCTTTTATTTTTTGCGCCTGTTCTTCTTTGGTTACAGTAAACTGCTGTAATTTTTCATTCTTGTAATGTGTTAAACGCGCCTCGAAAGGTACATTTGAATGCAAACATTGAGCGAGTATTTTCCAATATTCCTGGCTAACAAAACGCTCAATTTCTTCTTCACGCTCAACAATCAATCGCAAAGCAGGGCTTTGTACGCGACCTGCAGAAAGTCCTCGTCTGACTTTTTTCCATAACAAAGGAGAAAGATTAAATCCGACTAAATAATCTAAAGCGCGTCGCGCTTGTTGTGCATTCACTAAATCCATAGAAATAGAACGAGGATTATTGATTGCTTCTTGGATTGCCGATTTGGTAATTTCATTGAAAAAAATACGATGAATGGGCTTGTCTTTCGTTAGGTTTTTCTCTTTCATTAATTCATAAATATGCCAAGAAATGGCTTCGCCTTCTCTATCAGGGTCCGTTGCGAGCAATAAAGAGTCTGATTTTTTGAGCATTTTTGCAATGGTTTCGATATGCCTCGCATTCTTTTCGAGAGGGACATAAGTCATAGCAAAATGTTTTTCTGGGTTGACTGAACCATTACGTGCAGGTAAATCCCGAACATGTCCATATGAGGCAAGCACCTCATAATCATTGCCCAAATATTTTTGAATTGTCTTTGCTTTAGCTGGTGATTCAACAATAACCAAATGTTTACTCATATTACGTTAACCTTATCCTTTCCACTCTTTTCCCTTACATCAAGGATGTTGATCCACAAACAAGTATAGGGCGATGATGTCATCAGAGAAATAACAATAACTTCTTTAGTAGTATAGGTAATATATCCCAAAAACCTGAAAATACCATTTTCAGGTCTGGTTATAGATGATTTTAATGCAATGTCAATTCGTCTTCAGTTTGATAAAGAACTAAATCGAGAAAAGACAACTGAGCCTCATTCAAACTACTTGCCAAAGAATTCCTTATTGTCCATTTGGTTTCTTGTAGCGTGACGATACGAGATTCAGAAAATTGCAATTGATTCAAGACCATTTCAAAGGATCGTGGGTTAAGAATATTCCATAATTTCATACGCATCAGGAATTGATAACTGGCTTTAGTCAATTTCATTTGCTCATCATAAGTAATTACTCGCATTGATGTATGTTCTTGAGATTTTAAATGCAACACCTGCGCCTCAGAATCAGAACTCTCTTCTTCGGTCTCTTCTGTAACCTCTTGCTCAGCGGTTTTATGGCTTTCTTGCAGTTGCGTAAGACTTTTTTCAAATAAACTCAATAACATCTCAAACAAGTTATCTTTCATAAACTAACACCTCATATAGCCACCTGGCATAGATACAACAGCCCCATTTAATTATAATTCTGCAAGCTCACTCATGACTTGCTCAACGGTGCATCCACTTCTTAAAATGATCTGATCAACAGAAGTCATTTCATAGCCAATGAACTTTACTAGGTTTTTATTCCAGCTGGCAAGAGGTAAAATCTCTTTATCCGCTGTTCGTTGATCTGAATCAATACGAAACTCTTCCAGAACATCGGCAACCGAAGTAACTAATTTAGCTCCTTGCTGCAACAAATAATGACACCCTCGAGCCAGGGGATTATGGATAGACCCCGGAATGGCCAAAACATCACGATTTTGTTCCAAAGCTATTCGTGCCGTGATTAACGAACAACTCTTGATTGCCTACTCAACAACCAATGTGCACAATGATAAACCGCTTATTATACGATTTCTTCGGGGGAAATGTCCAGCTGTTGGTGGACTTTTTAAAGGAAATTCGCTCATTAATAGACCATTTTGCGCAATTTCATCCGAAAGCTGCTGATGTCGTAATGGATAGATGCAATCAATTCCCGTACCCAAAACAGCAATTGTTTGCCCCAAGGCCTCCAAACAGCCTCGATGAGCCTGTGGGCATCAATACCCAAAGCTAAACCACTGACAATGACAATTCCATAAGATGCAATTTCTTTGGCAAACTGCCGGGCATTCTCACTTCCGGTCACGGTCGGATTTCAACTTCCTACCATGGCCAATTTAGGATGCTGCGAACAAGCAAGCTGACCTTTGGCATACAACACAATGGGAGGATCTGTAATTTCTTTTAATAACGCAGGATATTCCGGAGATTCCCAAGTCAGTAAATGATGATCTTCAGCCGCTTCTTGCCAATGCAAATCAGCTTGAATCAAATTGAAGTCAAAACGAGTAATCGTTTGCGCCAGAGCTGCAGGCAAACCGGATTGCTCTAACTCCTGTGCAGATAGTTGAAACATCTGTTGTAAATCAGGCTAGCGCTTTTGCAATTTAGCTACTGTTCGCGGTCCAACTTTTTCCATACGATTTAAAGCGAGGAAAGACATCAAATTATTCATGGGTTTGTCACATAATTTTGTAAATAAACGGCTCGAGTCGAGCGAACAATCAGAGCAAAACTGGTCTTGGTAAACACACGAAATACCATGACGTCTCCAATACGTTCTGGAGGCAATCGAATAGGAAACAATTTATTTTTAGGATCACTGACTGTCCCTGAATTTCTGTAAATTACAAGCACGTCGCCTGCTTCCAAACCATCACGCGCACCAAAACTAATCACCACGCCACTACCTACCGCTTCTTGAACATTGCCTTCTGGCATACCATCTGGCATATCAATAATAAATCCTTTAACAAGAAACCTGGGGCCTTTCGGCTCAAAATACAAATTAAATTCAGGGCTGTCATTAATCAGGACAGCATCCATTTTTTTAACGCCCTCATTAATATTCGTCAATAAAATCGTTGCTGGATCACCGCCAGCAATTAATTCAGAATAACCCACCAAATCAGCTCGATATCCCAATAGCTCTTTGGTTTTGGGATGTTCATAATTTTTACCACCTCGAAAAATAGAATAGGCAGGAGTGCCAGAAGTTGGCAATTGTCGTGAAGGATGCAATCCTTTAACGATAAGCATCGTCTCCCTGCCCTCCCATCATCAGCTCCCCCACAAATGCAACAATATAAGGAGCGCGACTGAGCACATCCACATCCAATACGAGCGATTCATTTAAAAAAGCTTTGATATCACTCAAGGGAATTGCAGGAACAGCCTCATCCCAAGGCAGCGGTCGCGCATTCGGAGATAATTTGACAGTGCCATTTGATAATACCTTGAGAGAAGGTTTATTTTCATAATAATCCAAAACAAGTACTGCTCCTGGATATAAGCGGTTGGGGTTTTTTATCTTTGGATTCACATGCCAAAGTTCCTTCCATTCCCATGGATTATGTAAATATCGACTGGAAATACTCCATAAAGTATCTCCTCGTTGAACCACATAGCGTTGTGTAGCATCAGACTTTAAGCTCAGAGCATAATTGAGTGCGTAAAAAAGAAAAAAATATAAAGATAATAAATCTCATTGAGTCAATCCTTTGTTGGAGATCTTGCAGCCTTACAATATATCGGGGATAATAACATGATTTTTATGCAGAGAACCAGATAAACGATGGCCATTCATTCGATTCTTTATTTACCTGACTCTCGATTACGAGATATTGCAAAACCTGTTGTCGATTTCGATGATAAATTGCAAACTCTAATTGATGATATGTTTGAAACCATGTACCACGCTAGGGGTGTAGGACTTGCTGCTCCTCAAATTGGTGTGAGTTTACGTTTGTCTGTGATTGATGTTGTCGGTGATAAAAAAAATCAATTGGTTATTATCAATCCTGAAATCTTTGCCTCTGAAGGAGAAAAGAAATTTGAAGAAGGCTGTCTTTCTGTTCCAGGTGCTTACGATACCGTTATTCGTGCTGAAAAAGTTACGGTGACAGCTTTAGATAGAACAGGAAAACCTTTTGAAATTAAAGCCGATGGATTACTTGCTGAATGTTTACAGCATGAAATCGATCACATGAATGGCAAATTGTTTGTCGATTTACTGTCTCCATTAAAAAAGGCAATGGCTCGAAAAAAATTAGAAAAATTCAAACGCCAACACATTCGTAAATCATGAGCCAACTGAATATTGTTTTTGCTGGAACCCCAGCGTTTGGCTTGCCCTGCCTGGATGCTTTATTGCATTCTTCACATCATCTCCAAGCCATTTATACCCAACCCGATCGACCCGCTGGTCGTGGCCGAAAATTACAAGCATCGGCAGTAAAAGAATTGGCGTTACAGCATCAACTTCCCATTTATCAACCCTTGAACTTCAAGACACCGGAAGCAATTGCCGAGCTGGCCGCATTAAAACCCGATATCCTCATCGTTATTGCTTATGGATTAATTCTACCTAAGGCTGTGCTTGAAATTCCTCGTTTAGGGTGTGTTAATGTTCATGCTTCCTTATTACCTCGCTGGCGAGGAGCCTCTCCAATTCAATCAGCGATTCTTCATGGAGACCTTGAAACCGGGGTTACTCTAATGCAAATGGATGTCGGTTTAGATACAGGCTCTATGCTTTGCAAAGTGACATGTCCTATTAGTGAGACTGAAACCGCAACCAGCTTGCACGATAAATTAGCGCAAATTGCGGCTCAACCTTTATTAAAGGTCTTAGATGAATTAGCCAATGAAACCGCAAAACCTGAACTACAAAATAATGAATTGGCAACCTATGCAAGTAAAATTAATAAAGAAGATGCACGCATCAATTGGCAACAAACCGCGCTAGAAATTGATCAAAAAATTCGCGCATTCAATCCTTGGCCTATCGCTTATACGTCCTTAGGTGAGCATATTATTCGCATTCATCAAGCCAAGGTCATTACCATGACATTGAACCAGCCACCAGGAACAATAGTTCACATTGATAAAAAAGGCATGTTGGTTGCAACAGGGGGTCAAGGGATACTTGTCGAAAAGATTCAATTCCCTGGCGCTAAAGTGATCTCTATAGTGGATTGGTTAAATTCATCCAAATCACAAATGCCCACATGTTTGTGTTTTGATGAATAAAAATGAACGGCTGCACGCCTTAAAAATTTTAACGAAGCTCTTAGAGGAAAAATCGTCCTTATATCAATTGATGCCAGCCGCAGCTGAAGTTTCAGCAATGACCAAAGAAATTTGCTTTGGTTTTTGCCGCCATTATTTTCGTTTGCAAGCCATTGCAAATCATTTACTGCAGAAAAAACCGAAAGAAATGGAAATTTGGGTTGCCCTGCTTATAGGCCTTTATCAATTGCATTACATGCATCAACCGGATTATGCAGTTGTTAAAGAAACCGTAGCGTTGCTTGAGAACGTGAAGAAACCCTGGGCAAAAGGCTTAGTGAACGCTGTTTTACGCACTTTTTGCCGACAACAAAACGAAATTCTGGCGCAATTGAGCAATGATCCTTTATTCATGTATGGCCAACCACAATGGTTTTTGGAACAACTACAAACCGATTGTCCTGATGATTGGAAAACAATAGCTCAAGCAAATGATGCGCACCCGCCGATGACCTTAAGAGTTAATATCAACAAAAACTCCGTAGCGGATTATTTACAGGCGTTGAAGCAAGCAAATATTGCCGCAGAAGCACATCCAATCGCACCCGAAGGAATTACTTTAACCAGTCCTTGTGACGTGCATCAACTACCTGGCTTTGCCGATGGCAGTGTTTCTGTGCAAGATGGCGCGGCTCAATTAGCTGCTTCGTTACTCGATTTAAAACCCGGATTACGCGTGCTTGATGCCTGTTGTGCTCCGGGAGGAAAAACATGCCATATATTAGAAACAGAACCACATCTCGCAGCATGTGTTGCCTTAGACGTTGATCCCAAGCGGTTAAGCCGTGTTCATGATAATTTAAAGCGGTTGCATTTGAATGCAACGCTCGTACAAGGTGATGCATTAACTCCTGCCCAATGGTGGGATGGACAACCTTTTGATCGTATCTTATTAGATGCTCCTTGTTCAGCAACTGGTGTCATTCGACGCCATTCAGATATTAAATTACTGCGAAATCGTCAAGAAATTGTTACCATAACGAAAATTCAGCATTCAATGCTACACTCCTTATGGCCACTATTGGCAAAAGGAGGAATATTGGTTTATGCCACATGTTCCGTTGTCACAGCTGAAAATGAACAACAAATCGCTCATTTTGTTGCCAGCCACTCTGATTGTAAGGTACGCAACGAACAGTGGCCTTGGGGACGTGCAACAGGACATGGCCAACAAATTTTGCCAGGCGAGCATGGAATGGACGGCTTCTTTTATACGGTCTTATTTAAGGGATAAAAAATGACAATCAATTGGCCTCT
Source organism: Legionella sp. (assembly GCA_051657005.1). Lineage (GTDB taxonomy): Bacteria > Pseudomonadota > Gammaproteobacteria > Legionellales > Legionellaceae > Legionella. Next base: position 11,768 of record JBOFJV010000112.1, read on the forward strand.
CATCGTTTTATTATTATGCTTATCTATTCCAGGAACGGTCATTGCAATAAAACGCTTAATCTTTTTTTTATTACCCGATAATACAGGTCAATTAAAAAAACGCGTAAGTCGTTTTGCCATTTTGCAAACTTTGTTTATGGTTTTAATTTTGACTTTTACTGGTGGTTTACTGGCGCCAAGAACTGGTTTAAGTGATCCGGTCCTCGAATGATTATTACAAGGTACCGTTGGTGTAAAAGCGATTGTTCCTCTTTTTCTGCCTGGCTAGCTGGTAGAGTTAACCAGTCACCTGGACAACCCCCCATTTAGAACCAATCGTGCCCTACTAAGGCAATTGGCTCAAGACAATTTCATTACATACTCATACCTTATAAATCAGAACAATCGGTGTATTATTTTTGCATCTGGTAGTGGATGCTTCTTTACGAATAGGTCGAAGTTATTCCAGTCGAACGACTTGCGTTGACTACGCCTATTGAGCCATTTAAATATTATCCTCTTGGCTTCGTACAGAAATTTTGACACCATTTTGAAATTGAAACTTACACCATAATACTGCACAT
>JBOFJV010000113.1:0-2936 GCA_051657005.1 Legionella sp.
GAGGCCGAGGTGTTGTATTGGGTCATCAAGGGCAAGACCAGCCCCGATATCGGCGAAATCCTCGGCACCAGCCCGCGCACCGTGAATAAACACCTGGAGCACGTCTACGCCAAGCTGGGGGTGGAAAACCGCACCGCTGCGGCCTCGGTGGCGCTGGCGCGGCTGGGGCGGAGTGGGGGGTAATGAGGCTCGTTTTGCTTACGTAGAGTATCAATAAGGAGGAAAGGGCAAGCGGGTTTTAGACTTCTATGGCGTGCTCGATCTAAGTCCGGAGTTTGTGGCTTGAGCTGCTAGTGTGATTGACCGTATTGCTCATGGTCTTTGCGGAAGAGAAAGTATGACTTGAGATTGTTGGGGGCTGCATGGCATTCTTCATGCTGATATTGCTTTTATTTTTTTATGTCTGGGATTGAAAGGTTGTTGGAAAAAAACATAACTTCTTCTCCGATTTTTTTATTTTGGGCAGTGTATTGCAGTGAGTATTCTATCATTCGAAAGTCTTTGTAGATGTTTCTTATTTCATGAGTGTTGTCGTAAGATACAATCCAATTTTCAAAGCCGGAGTTTGTCAGGCTTTTCATGACTTCAACATGGTCGCTGTGGTTGTAAAAATTTCTGTACAGGTCTTGGCCTTTTGTATAATACGGAGGGTCTAAGTAAACTAAGCTGGATTTTTTTGCTCCATCTGGGATGCTTTTGATGAATTCAGTCGCATCCTTGTTTGTTAGGTAAATTCTTGATGCGTAATTTGAAATTAATTTTATCCTTTTTATTAAATCTTCTTTTTGGTATCGAACGTCAATTTTCCATTTTCCACTTTGGTTTTTCCCTCCGATGACGCCGGCTTTTAGTATTCCGGAGCGGTTTGTTCTGTTGAGGAAGAATGTGGCAAATCCAATTTCGAGATTGGAGTGGTTGCCTGTCTTGGAAAGAAGTGTTTTTTGCTTAAGCCAAGAATCCATGTTTACTGGAGTGTCGTTGATTAAGCGGCATAGTTCATCCGTAGTGTTTAAAACTGCATGCCAGAAGCTATAAATGGCCGGGTCAATGTCATTGATATGGATTTTGCGAACATATTCCTGTATTAGTAGTTCTAAAGCTACGCCAGCACCCCCGGCAAACGGCTCAAGGTAATGCTCATCAAAAAGTTCGTTTTTCTCAATAATCGCCTTGACGTAATAAGAAAGTTTGCCCTTGCCGCCTGGGTAGCGAAGCGGAGTGTAGAATGCCATTGCGTGCCCTGTTGTGAAATGATCAAGCCAAGTGGTTTTTATTCGGCGTGCTAAGCTCGAGCTGGTCGGCTGTATATAGTTAAGATTGTGCGGTAGAAGACCAAACGGCTTCAATTAAAGGTTGAAAATTATCCCATTCAGTGTTGACTATGTCTTTTGATGGGCTGCCGTGCTGGTTGTGAACATATTGCTGAATTGTGCCGTTGGAGCTAAGTTTTGCCTTGGAAAATGCACAAATGGCTGAGCATTGCGATTGAGTCAAGATTTTTAGCTCCCGCAAGTAGTCGCAGCACATGACAACCTTGTCGTGAAGGCCGGGCGCTCGAGGCGCGTCTTTATATTTAATGTGTTTTTTGTCTATTAGATTTGTTAATGAAAGCTCTATAAATACACGAAGCATTACAGAAATTGAGACGGGAGTGCTGTCGTGCGTCATTTTGTTTTTTAGTTCATAGAATATTTTTGCGCACTTTGTGTTTCCGTGAAAGTTTAATTTAACGGTGTGTGGGATTAATATATTTCTATTTGAGCTAATGGCAGATTTGAAGGGGGTGTCGTTAATTTTGTTTTTGACTTGGTCGGTGTTTTTAGAGCTGGTTTGAGCTGTTGTATGTCCCGTTTCCTTTGTATTCTTGTCGCCTATTGGGTCAGTTTCTGGTTCTTTGGTGTTGGTTAATATTTTTTTTGCGTCAGGGTCATTCAGGCGCCACCGTGTTGTCTGGCTAGTAGGAGTTGGGTTTATTCCTATTTCATTTAAAAAAACTTCCCTATCGTAAGATAGGTAGATTCTTTTAACATTAAAATCTGGTTTGCTCTTGTCTGGGGAGATTTCAGTCATAACTTCAAGTACTTTCTTGAAGCTGTCAACAAAGTCTTGGTATGGCATGCAGGAATATAGGTAGCCGTCTAGTGAGGTTAAGCCAAAGCGGGTCATTGTTTTTTTGTCGTTAAATAGGCGGCTTAAATTGGTTGCGCGCACAAAGTTTTTATTTTTAATAATTTCGCTGTATTCGTCTTCTTGTTGCAACATAAACGCGTACAGTTGACTTTGAAAAGATATTTTTCCGTGTTTTGCTTTATATCTATCGGCTTCTGGTGTTGTCCATCTCTCGCGACCAACCCCTTTGTTGTCGCCCGTGTGCTTTAAGTTGACCCAGTGTTCATATTTTTCATCATCGAAAATAACGCAGCTAATTTTTGTAATCGATTGAATTGAGCTTTCTTTTATGCCTGAAAATACTTTGCAAATTCGAGTGCTTTCCGAAAGGGTGGGCTGCATAAGTAGCTTAAGTGCAGTGGTTCTTCTGTTTCCTTCTGCCACAGTGTAAAATCCAGGATCCTCTTTGTTTTCGTATACCATCAGGTTTTCTGATGGATCTAGTCCATTGGCTGCAATGTCTTTTGCAAGCCTAATGATTTTCTCTTCTTGCATCTCAAGCATTAGATTGATGGCGGCGCGCTGGCTGCCAACCTCCTTCGTAAAACGAGGGTTTTCTAAATCTAAAAGAAGTTTGTTGATGCTAATGTTCTTAACTTCGACCATGATTTTCCTTGGGTTGAATTAAAAAATATAACAAATCTTATTTGAAATAAGAAAATTTTTAAATTATATTCAATAGATTGGTCGATGTTTGGTGCAAATTTACATCTTCTTCGTTCTATTGGGACTTAGGTGCCGTGGGTGTTTTCCTCTCACCCCGCCTT
>JBOFJV010000114.1:0-6520 GCA_051657005.1 Legionella sp.
CATCCACTACCAGATGCAAAAATAATGCACCGATTGTTCTGATTGATAAGGTATGAGTATGTAATGAAATTGTCTTGAGCCCATTGCCTTAGTAGGGCACGATGGGTTCTAAATGGGTGGTTGGCCAGGTGACTGGTTAACTCTACCAGCTAATAGTGACTAAATTCAGTGCTGCACAATATTTGTCTTGGCTGGAATCCTCTTTGATGGTGAATTACGTATTAAAAGAAAATGAAGACTACGTGATTCCGGATGAGTTTGAGAAAAAGACCATGAATGGAACAGAACTGCGTTCTAAAGTGTTGATGAAAGATGACAAAGTAAGTCCTGATTCAACCTTTGGTAATGGAATCCAACAGCTACTCTATGCGCGTTTGAATAAAGAGCGTGAATGCAGTGATTTTGTCATTGAGCCGCAAAATAAAACGATTATTTCAACGAATAACACCAACCTGATTGACTATTATCGTGCCCGTAAAGGCTTTATTTGAGGTTCTTCTGGAACTGTGGGCTCACAAGCTGAAATCAGGGAACAATATCGCAAATATGGTTTTGAGTTTTCCAAAGCAGAGCCGCATCAAAAAAATAGAGTGAAATTTAATAAACCAATTGCAGAAGCTGATGAAACAGCGCAATTTAATCAATTAATAAAGCAACTCACAACAGGTACACCAGATGACACTACCGCACCAAGTGTGGTTTTTTGTAAGGATATAAATACCGCGACGCGTTTGTTTAAAGAGCTTGAGAAGCACAATCCGAAAAAATTCCCTTTACAGTTGTATACCGGCTTAGGGAAAGAAGAAGACTACATTAATAATGCAAGTAAGCCAGGGATGATTACGATTACTACCTCGGCTTTAGGTCGTAATACGGACATTCCTTATGACAAAGCACAAGGATTGCGTGTGTGGCATACTTTTATTGATTCGATTCGAGGTAGTGGCCAAAAAAGCGGGAGAACAGGGCGACAAGGTTCAGTCGGTGAGGTGCATTTCGTACTCAATCAGCAAGAGATTGGTGGCAAAACAATCACACAAATCCAGGCGGAAATCGATAAAGTTGCTGCAGTAGAACGGGATGTTACTGAAGAGCTGTATAAAGTGCTGGGCTATTTATTAACGCAAGTTGATGCACAACCCGAAGAGCAATTTGCTAAAGGTAAAGCTGCCTTTTTACGTGAGTCTTGGTCTGAGTTTAGTGCTGAGACTGAAGCTCAGTTCAGAGACAGCCGTCGTGAAGAAACCTACGATCAAAAATAATTTATGCAAAAAACGTTAACGGCTTTTAATCTCATGATGAAATCAGGAGTGAACACCACGATTGAAGACTTGAATTTAAAGTCGCTTAAAAAGTTGATGGCGGTAAAACATTAGCGGAAAAAGGAGTATACGCCTTATACGGAATCCGTGCGCATTGAAGAGTGTATGACACCGGTTGCTGTTGCGTATCATCTGTTACAGGTTGCAGAGGAAGATAAAGCACCTGAAGAAACTAAAAAAGAGATTAAAGAGCAACTCACCCAATTGTTTTCACAAATTAACAACGCTACTTTTGTGACAGAAAATGGCAACTACTTACGTTACTTGGCCGCACATCCAACCACACAAGAGGTTATTGTGGCTGCTCATAAAGAGTTTTTAAGCGAATACTTGCAAGAGCATTCCCAAAAACTGACCTTCGTACAACGCTGGTTGGGCTATGAAGGAAAACTTAGTCAAATGGCAAGTAATCAAAATTATTTACTCATGTTCCATGCATTTACACAGGTGTCTCATGAGCCCGTGGTGACGCTCGATGCGATGCGACAGGCAGTGAATTCGCTTTTAGATGAATATCTGGAAACAAGTTGGTGCATCAGCATCAGCATCAGCAGAAAGACGTGGGCTATGGATCTTAAAGCCAGGATTAATGAAGCTGAAAATGCGGATGCGATCATTCGTTGTTTATCCCAAGCGCAAATTGATGTTGCCAAGCAAGATATTGAAGCGAACAAAGGCTTTTCTTTGAAATCATTGCATTTCTTTGGGCACAGTCGTTTTCAGTCTACGTTGAGTAGCGCGATTAATCTGTCCGCATCTTTAAGTGGTAAAACAGAAGTGGATGCGCTAACTGATGAATTAAAGCCATTAATGACTGAAGTTACCGATAATATTCCTGTGACTGATTTAACGGTGGATGAGTTAAGGCATAAAACATCTGTAAAAGCGGTGGATAAAGGGAACGCCTCAGTGCTTATTGATACTCTTGAGAATGCGTTGTCCATCAAAAATCGCCAAGGTCCATCAGGAATGATTGGAAGACAACACTTTTTTAATACGCCCACAGAAGAGTCTGTTTTGAGCGATGTAACCAATCAAATGGAAGGTATAAAAAACAAATAATGTACATGTACGGCAATGATTACTTAGTACATGTAGGTCTGGCCAAGGCCCGACCTACGGCTGTTAACTTAGAAATGCGCAATGATGTCCATTGCCCCCAACACCGTATAACGTTTGTTTGGCGCAATACCGGCATTGGCATCACCATTAAACGCATCTTTATCCAACGCATAATCGTAATCAATTTCTGGACGTATTTCGATTTGTGGCGAGAGACAATGCTGCCAACCCAGTCCGAAATTGAGATAGCGTGTTTTTATGCCCGTACGCTGTCCCTGTTTGTCATCATAAAACTCAGGCCTAAATGAAATATTATCCAGAGGTGAAAATTGATAATTAATATAGGCTACAGTTGCGAGCACCGAAGTGGTACAGCTTAGTGCGGATGCATTAGTGCATTGAGCGCCATTGGGCGCATTAAAAGGAATGTATTGCGGAGAAAAAGGCGTTCCTCCCGCAGCAATCGCTGCAGCTGCAATCGGATTATTGATGTTTGCAACATTGTTTTGATGCAGTGAATAGAGTTCATAGGCAATATGCCATCGTTCGTTGAGTTGATGATAGAAAGTAAAGCCATACCATTGCAAATTGTTGTACCCCCAAACGCCATTATTAATACCGTCCATGCAGGGATAAAAATTGTCTTTGCCATCGTTCCAGGTAAAGCGGGCACACGCAACTACGGATGGTCTGGCTCCAGGATCTTTCAGAAACGTTTGCTTGGGATACAAGGGATTGGGAGCGTGATTATGCACTTTCTTCCAGATGTTCCAAATTGCAGTATCTGTTCCACCGATAAGACCTAATTGGAAAATAACGTTTTTGGCAACGGCCAAACTGGCCACCACCGATTCATTGGTATAGTTATCAACGGTATAGGTCATCGAGTGCGAGTACATGTAATTATTAGGCGCAAGTTGTGCCTCGATATCCGGAATGGAGATATAACGTCCGACGCGAAGGAGTAGTCCTTGGGCTACATTGGGCATATAGAGCTCACCATAAACCATGGGGAAATCATAACCATTCACCTAGTTGTGATTTAAAAGCTGGTAACTGGCAATCCCATAAGATGTGGTGTAACGGTAGTTTTCGCCATAAATTCCTGAAAGCCTGAACCCCCAATCAATATGGCTGGTTTGTAGCGTGTCGGGAATACGCTCAATATAACGTACGGTTTGATCTAATTGCACGGTGTTGGGTGTATACAGGTAGGCCATTGGGGCATTACCACCTGGTTTGACGGTATTGGTGCTGACATTGCCCCCGCCATTAACCCGCCCATACATTTGAATGTGATTTTTTTGCAACCATTTCCCTGTTGCAGTATTTGCCATCGCCACCATCAACGGACTATCCACCGCGTTGGGCTGGCTAACACCCAGTGCAGTAGTTGCTCCAGAAGGCCACTCCGTAAAAGGCATAGGGGGTGTTGATTCTGGTGTGGCAGGCCACCCATTTCGATGTGATGGTGGTGCATCAGGATCAGACGGCGCTGTAGCACGCCCCATCTCCAGTTTGTAGTAACGCCCAAAACGAGTAAAAAAATCGTTACCTAAATAACTGTCTAAGCAAGCATAATTCTTATAAGGAGCACATGTTGATGTAGAAATGATTTTGTCTTTTGCCCAGACAATGCTAATGGATGTACTTAAAAAGCAACACAGCACGCCAGAAAAAATAAACCTATTCAAATTACTTCCCTGTAAAAGACTCTACATTAACCGTTTTTAATTCGGATGAACAGAGGAGCGAAGTTCTTCTTCATGCTGTTCTTTTGCTTGAGATTTGGATTGAGAGGCGCAACTCATTTCCATTAAAGTGTGACGCATACTCTTGATGGTTTGCAGATGGATTGCGATGGCAATATAAGTTTGTCCTCATGCATCAAGGGGAAGCCGATTTTTTTAGAACACTTCCTTCTTTTATTTCCTTGATCTAAAATTCTTAGATCATACGGAGATGATGACAATCATTTACCCTTGAGATGAGTAATCATTGTTCGTTATATTGGAATTGCAAATGAGGTGGTCTATGTGGAATATGCTCAAAAAACCGTGTTGTGCACTTCTTTTACTTACTGTAAGTCCGCTTCTTTCTGCGCGAGCTATAGTTGATGTGGATGTTTTGCAAACATTCAAACACTCCAAAACTACGAAGCTTACTCCTTTGTCACTGTTGGTCTTTTTACACAACGGCTCGGAAAAAGAATCGTTTATTGACGAGGTAAAAAAATTCCCGATGTGCACATTCAGGATTTAGGATTTATGCCAGCAGTAGCACTACAAATTCCCCTGAATCGTAATGTGCTCTATAAAATTGCAGATCTTGAAGCTGCTGCACAAATTTCGTCGCACGCAGCAGCGGTGCCGGAGTTGGATGTTACTGCCCAGGCTATAAAATTGGCACCGTCCTCTTTTTATCATAATGTGGCGAATTGGTGGGCGCATGGCTATACCGGTCAGACAGGAGTGATTGGTCTCATCGACACCGGTGTTGATCCAACACATCCTGCTTTAGCAGGGAAGCGATTGATTTTGCGCCATGATCTAGGCTCGGGTTATTCAACTCATATTAATGGCGTCAAAGAACCGCATGCAACCGGCGTTGCATGCATTTATGCCAGCAACCATGAAAAATATAAAGGCATGTCCTATGGTGCATCAACGATTATTTCCGGATTAGCAGGAGAGGAAACATGGGATCCTGTAAGTATCATGCAGACTATGGAAACTTTAGATTGGATGTTGAATCGTTCCGAAGTGAAACCTACGGTCATTAATTACAGTATGGGGAATGGTCTACTCGATGTAAATTGTCCTGCTTGCCCTGAATGTAGTGGGCTTGCAAAAGTTATCGATTATGTTGTGAACACGCAAAAAACTCTTTGGGTCAAATCAGCTGGCAATGCTGGATATATAGCCCCCATGCATCAAATCACATTTGCATCCACCCTGACTGTTCCTGGTGATAATTATAATGGGATTACTGTAGCGAATATGAATACAGTGGTTGCTGAAAATGAGGTGGTCGAAAAAACCGCAGATCGAAGCAAGCATCTTATAAGAAACACCAGCAGCCGAGTCCCTACACATTTTGGGCGACGTAAACCGGATATAACCGCCCCAGGGCATGACACGATGACCTGTGCTCCAGATCCCAAAGTTTATGATTTTATTTACTCCAAAGCGATGAACTATAAAGACGGTTATCGGCTGATGGAGGGAACGAGCTCTGCCGCACCTCACGTAGGTGCTTCGGTATTATTGTTGCAGGATGCGGGCATTCAAAATCCTCTGGCCATCAAAGAATTATTGATTAATAGCGCAGATACCTGGACTGATGCCGGAACAGAAGATTCGGGGCATACACAAGTCATGGGGTCAAGTTGGAACAGGACTTACGGTTGGGGCTATCTCAACATGGACAAGGCATTTAAACAAAGAAACAACATCATCGAAAGCGAATTAACTGCAGAAAATCCGGTTTGGGAGTACCCTACACAGCTTAAACGAGGGCAAAAAGTGACTCTCGTTCATGAACGCCGTGTGGGTTATACTGCGGAAGGCGATGAATGGAAATTGAGCCATTTGGTTTTAGAGCTGATTGACGTGGAGCATCAAAAAGTGATTGCGAGCGACACCAGTCCTGTAGATACAGTGCATCAAGTTGCAAACTGCACCCGTGCGCCGCGTGAAATAAACTGTTCTGAGGACAGCACGACAAGAAATGTTCTCGTACGAGTTAAGCTATTAAATAAAGTTATCGAGGGCAGCGCTGCTGAACCGTTTGCCATTGTGGTTCCACCGAATCCCACCATGGCGAAGAAATAGCATGCATTTAATGGGACGGAAATGAAAAAAGTTCGATTATTTGGCTCTTTCCCATTTAAGGGGGCAGCTCTAATCACCCATAGAGCACCTTAACACGCACTCTGTAATTTTCAAATTTTCTAAAACCATAAGCTCTTCGCTGAATTAGTTTCATTTTACGATGACACCCTTCTGTGATTCCATTTGATTTACTAAACCGCCACATTATGGCGACTTCATCTTTCCAAGCTCCCATGGTCTTACCCAATGAAGCTAAAGCCTTAAAAGCACTTTGCTTTAATTCAGTCAGCATGCCTAAGAAGG
>JBOFJV010000115.1:0-6768 GCA_051657005.1 Legionella sp.
CTTACAACTTCCTTTGCCTACGCTTAACCATACGCGTTACCACATACAGCCCAAGGCTAAGTACGAAATGCGCTCGGTCGCGCTTTCCCGGTAGCACTTTCAGATACTAGCGGTCGTGCACTTTCGTGGCGCACTTTTATTTGTTTAATATATCCACGTGTTAGGTCTACTTTTCAAATATTCAGTTCTGTGGATATTTATTCCAACAGTTCATGCGATTAACCGACTCACCATACATTAAAAACCTTACTGCAGCTGTATTATTGCCTTTTTTAAACCAAGGTGGTTGCTTTTAAATTATTCACATTTTCTGTGGATAAGTATGTTTATAGTCTGTCGAACACCGCCTGGAATGCAGTATGGCTAATAACGATGTATCTTTTCTTGGCGTGTTTTTTATACAGCATAAAAATCGCAAGCAGACTATAAAATTAAGGCTTATTCAGATTAAAATAGTCTGCACAGAAGTTAATGGATTAGAAATAAATACTATGATGAATCGAACGAAACGCAGAAGTATTTTTGCAGGCTTATACGGAAATACCTTGGAATGGTTTGATTTTCTTCTTTATGCTAATTTTACCCCTATATTTGCTCAAATATTTTTCCATTCACACGCGTACTTTGTTTCCCTCCTGCTGACATTTGGTGTATTTGCCGTGGTTTTTTGCATGCGTACCCTGGGCGGCGTGTTATTAGGTCATTATGCCGATCATATCGGTAGAAGAAAAACGTTGATTTTTTCTATGTCGATTATGACCTTTTCAACCGGATGTATTGCGTTAATACCAGACTATCATTCTTGGGGAATTATTTCGCCCTTATTGTTTGTTCTGTTTCGACTCATTCAAGGAGTTGCAGTAGGTGGCGAGCTTCCTGGAGCAACTACTTTTCTTATTGAGCATATGGAATAGCATCGCCGGGGGTTTGCTGGAAGTGTGGTGTTAAGTACTGCTTTTCTTGGTATATTGATGGGTTCATTTACTGCTTCATCGCTAAGTGTTTTATTTACTGAAGACATCCTGCGCTCCTGGGGCTGGCGTTTGGCTTATTTGCTTGGCGCACTCCTGGGATTAATAGGCATTTATTTAAGGGGTACGAGTGTCGAGCCCTCTACCTTTTTGAAAAGCAACCACAGCAAAGAGTTTCCTGCAAAAATTGTGCTTTTTGTTTATAAGCGCCAATTATTATCCATTCTGTTTACAAGCATATTGGCAATGAGTAATTATTTACTCATTGCGTACATCACCAGCTTTTTGGTTAAATCAGAAGGCTTCTTATTAAAAGATGAGTTAATCATTAATTTTATAGCACTCTCCATTTTGACAGTACTTATTCCTTTTATGGGGCTTTTATCAGATTATCTCGGTAGAAAACCCATTTTTTTATTGAGTGCGATCAGTCTTTTTATTTTTATTTATCCTATATTTATTCTTTTGCTGAGCGGAAACTGGTGGCATGTACTCATCGGTGAAGTCGTATTGGCCCTGATCCTTGCACCTATGAATGCAACGGTACCTACTATTCTTGCAGAAATGTTTCCCACAGCAATCCGAGCCAGCGGTGTCTCTATTGGCTACAATATTGGCCAGGCAATCTTTGGCGGAACAATTCCTTTAGTGTCTTTAGCTTTAGTTCAACTCACTGGAAATAAATATACTCCTGCATTGTATATTTTATTTTGGGCTGCTGTAGCGATTATCGCTACCCACTATACACGAGAGACTTATCATCATAAGCTGGAGTAATAGGTAGAACTGTTCACGTAATGGCGTCAACTTAAGGAAAAAATGGCACGAAACTCGTAGCCTGGGTGCAGTATAGCGGAACCCTGGTTTATTGATGAGACTCTGACCCCCGGGTTTCGCTACGCTGCACCCAGGCTACAATTCGGGGGAAATATTGATTCTTGCTCGAACTGCAGCAGTTAAGTACAGGGTGACCTTTTACTGAGTTTCCCTATGACAATGCGCACATAGGCCTTTGATTTCAACAGTACAATTGATAATTGAAAAGTCAATCGCGTGAGCGGCGTCGATTAATGCAGTGTAATCAACCGTGCATTCTAATTCTTCGACAAAATCACACTGGTTGCAGATGAGAAATTGCGCCTGCCCGACATGATGCCCATGCAAACACGCAACATACGATTTTAAGCTGTCAATGCAATGAATGAACCCTTCTTGATGCCAAAACTGAATCGCTCGATAAACGGTTGGGGCTTTGGGATTCTCAACTTCCGTTGATAATCTTTGCAAAATATCGTAGGCACCAAGCGGTTTTCTCTCATTAACCAGTATTTTAAGCACGCGCTCCCTTGGCTCAGTAAATCGATAACCATGTTTCATGCAGTGTTCGTAGGCTTTATCCAGCAAATGATGTTTCATCAAATCTTTTTAACATTAATCGTATAAGTTCATTATTGTACCACATTACTTAGGATGCTGAAAAATAATCGCCAAGTGGACTGATTATTCAGCAAAATTATTTTAGTTTAAAAATTACTTAATGCGTCTTGTTATTCGGCAACAAAATGTTACAATGTAACACTTCTTAAATGACTGTATTTTTAAATGGCATGTCTGAACTGAATATGAATGCACCACTTATTAAGTCAAGTAAACCTACTTTCCCTAATCAGTGTTTGCAAAAAATAAACTGTTATCCCCTGTTGAACATCCATAGCGTTCTTTAGATGGAGGAAACCAATGTATTGTACTTATTATCGATTCCACTTTTCAGAAAATCTCTATTTTTTTTCTCCAGAACACACAACAGAACGAATAGAGCGGATTTTGCGTGAAACCAAAGAATTGGAGACAGTACGCGTTGCAACCGATTTAAACAGCCAAAATAAAAGCCTCAGCTTAGTGAGTACTTCATCAGATGCACTTGCCATCCAATCCAAAGTATCTCAGCTTTTGTTAGGTGAAGACATTAGCGTGCGCAACATGGAAATGGAGGAGCTTTGGTATGAAGAGGAAATAGGGCATGAACATCATGGCCAAACCTCCATGTTTGTACATCCAGAGCAGATGAAGAAACGCAGAAAGAACAACAAACAGCGCCCTACTCACACGCATCACGTTCATGAGCACTCTAATGACTGCTCTCATGAACATTCGCATGAGCACACCCATGAGCGTTCGCATGATCATTCGGATGATCACGCGCATGGCCATTCGCATGACCACTCTGATGGTCATTTTCACGACCATGATCATGGCGATGAAAATCATTGGTTTAAAGCTGCATTAGGTTTGGTTTATGGAGTCGCTTTGCTCGTCTTGGCCATAGGTGGTTTTAACATCCCGCTGATTGCTTATTATGCCATCACCGGACTAAGTACGTTGATGACCCTGTATTTGGGGCGTAGCGTTTATCAATCCGCCTGGCGTGCATTACTTGCAAAAAAATGGGATACCACCACGTTATACGCAATAAGCACTTTGACTATCGTTGCCGTATCGATTGTCAGCTTGTTTGTTCCGGGATTCCCCATGATGTTTGAGGCAGCCCCTCTTGTTCTGGCTTTTTGGCACTTAGCTGAAGGAGTTGAACACACTTTAGTCGAGGAGATTAATAAAGAACTCGATGTCCGCGATTGTATTGCGCCTTTAGTTACATTGAAGGGCAAGCCAAACCAAGAAATTTCCGTGAAGAATTTAATTCCTAACGACATTATTCTCCTAAAAAAAGGAGAGGTCATTCCTGTGGATGGCGTATTAACCCAAACAGCTCTGCTTTATACAACGCGCATCGATGGTTCACCATTACTCAAGGAATTTAAACCGGGTGATGCAGTCAAAGCCGGCATGCGGTTAGCGGATCATATTCCTGCGTTGGAACTACGGGTAACTAAAACGTATCAAAACTCATACCTTTCTTTAATCGCAAAAAATATTAGTAAAGCCCATCAAGAGAAAGCCCCTATTGAGCTTTTTGCCAATAAAGTATTGAAGTATTTTATTCCGTATTTACTCGCTACCGCAGTTATCTCGGGTATTATTATCGGTACCGTATTTACTCCTGCCCTTGCGATTCAATGCGTTGTTTCTGTTCTTGTGAGCGCCTGCCCTTGTGCACTGAGCTTGATTACGCCTATGGCTGTTAAAATCGGGATGAAAAAAGCATCCGAGCAGGGAATTCAATTCAAAAATGGAAAGGCACTCCAGGCAGCAGCAGATATTGATACCGTTGTTTTTGATTTAAATGGCACATTAACCCAAGGCAACATTGTCGTAGATAAATTGCAAATCACGGATAAAAAATTTCTCCGCCATATCGCATTATTGGAGAGCCAATCCGACCATCCTGTTGCACAAATCATTCAGTCATTTATCGCAAAACAAAACACCAATGAGTATTTAAACATCGCATCCAACGGATTATTAGAGAGTCAACTCGACCATCCTGCCACAAAAATTATTCAGTCATTTATCACAGATAACATCAGAACCAATGAATCTCTAGACATCTCATCCATTGATAAAAGCCATCATTCGGGCATAAAAGGGATAATTAATGGCGAGATGTTTATGGTAGGAACGAAAGACATGCTGATGGCAAATGGAAGCACCACCTTTGATAAGCCCTATCATAATCCTGCAAATGGCTCAGTTTACATCGTCCGTGGAACCAAAGTAATTGGGCAAATCGCATTAACCGACCCGTTACGCCCAGATGCCATTGCCACAGTAAAGCATTTACAGCGTCTGGGTAAAACCGTACATATTTGTACCGGATCAGATCAGGCAACCGCAGAAAAGTATGCGGCACTACTAGGCATTTCTAAAAATAATATTTGCGCTAATACCGTAGGCGCTACTGCCAAAGATGGGAAGGTATCGAAAGCCAGTTACATTCAGAAGTTACAAAGAGAAGGCCATAAAGTAGCTATGGTTGGCGATGCAGCCAATGACGTTGCAGCCATTGCTTATGCTTATCTTGGGATTGCAGTGAAATCAAATATTGGTGATGAAATCACCCAGCAGCATGCAGGTGTCGTGGTTCAGCAAGGTTTATTGTTTCCTATTGCAACTGCATTTGATGTGGCTGAAAAAACCAAACAAAATATTATGCAAAACTTGTTTGTGAGTCTAACGTATAACTCCCTGATTACGATTGTAGCTGCTGGATTATTTGTTGCCTTAGGCTTTACCATGAATCCTGCCCTTGGGGTTGCCTTGGTGGTGTTAGAATCTGCGATTGTGTTGGGGAATTTATATCGCTTTAAACACCAGGACATCGTCTCAGCCACAACAGAAAATAGCGTAACCAATGAAGAGGTACCTGAACATTCAACAGCAAAAGTTTTGGATGCGTTGGACTATTCATCTCAACTTGAAGCAGATTTAGACTGTGCTGCAGCAACACCCTTTGCTCACTCCAAAACCAGGAATTTTTTCACAACATTTAAAGAACATCATTCCCCTCATGAAGGAATACCAATTACATGCCAAGTCAATTAATGAGTTGGCTACAATGATCTTCCAAACATGAGGTTAGCATACGTAGGTTGGACACTTATTTTGCAAGTAGATTTTTAGCACAAAATCCGTCGTTGCGAGCCGTAGGCGAAGCAATCCAGTGCCCTTAAAAAAGCGAATCAGTGCATCTGAAGCCCAAAAGACGCTGCATTGCTTCGCCTACGGCTCGTAACGACGGCATAATGCTCATATTAAATACTATTAAAAATATGTGTCGATACTTCAAGGCCAAACCTGCTTTTGATTGCTTTTGTTTCTTAGCTTGACGTCCATGGACTTTTTCAGCCCAGCCTACTTTGGGAGTCAAAATATTTTTCTTAAGTTGACACTCGCACAGTTACACTATTGATGCCTGTGCTTTAAATCTTTGTTCATATTCCTCTTGAGTAAGCCAATCTGCTGGAACTCCATAGAGTATATTGCATAACTTCCATTGTTGCTCTAATGGTAAACGTAATGCCATTTCAAAAAATCGTTGTGCGTTCGTCTTTGGTTGATTCGGCTGTTCTGGTTTAAAAAAAGAAATCCATCAGCACGAAATATAACCTGTGCAAAAACTTCTGCAGCCATTTGTCTTGGCTCTGATACCGTTAAATTAGATACCGTAGCTAAATATGCTTTAACGGCATCGATACTTCGTTTATGGACAAACATTCCACCAATTCGACCATCATTTTTAATAGTAAAATTATCGTTTTGGTCAACCAGATAAGGAAATACATATACTGGCACCTGATATTTTCCTGAACCTGTTTTTGGGGAGTCTGCATACAGTCTAGGAGATACATCTTTATAGCTAAATGCGTAATTATGCGAAATATAGCCGAATTCATCCTCTAAGTTTCGCAGCAACCCGTCTTCTTTACATGAAATAAAGACATAGGAATAATTTTTAAATCGTTTCAGGTCAGGATGATCAAGAGGACAAGCTGTGGAGGGGAAAATGTATAGTTTCATTTCTTACTCTGATTGATTTAGCTTGCGAAATTTTGCACAAAATGAACAAAAAAATCAATTTTAATGCATTTTTGCGGCACATAGAGCGACAAAGCAAAACAGTTCTCAGCAATTAATGCTGGTTCATCCTCACGTTAGGTTTTGTCGTAACATTATGATAACGTAAAGAGTCAGACCGCACCCGCAAAGCAGGTGGCTTGACGGTGGTGAGCAGCCCCAATGGCTGCCGGCGATTAGTTCAAACTAACTTTAAAAATTACCTTTCTCATCAGCACCGCTAGTTTTATCGAGCTGCTCCTGATTTTGAATATATTCCCTAAGT
>JBOFJV010000116.1:0-3530 GCA_051657005.1 Legionella sp.
AAAAATAATGCACCGATTGTTCTGATTGATAAGGTATGAGTATGTAATGAAATTGTCTTGAGCCCATTGCCTTAGTAGGGCACGATGGGTTCTAAATGGGGGGTTGGCCAGGTGACTGGTTAACTCTACCAGCTATAAGTGAATAAATCCTTTGGTTGCTGTAGCTATGGCATTGAACAATCAACGTTAGAGTACAGTTGCTTTCACCCCTGTACGTCACGCAGTGGCGTATAGGGGTGAGTAGTTACGCTTTTTTTATTAAAAGGTAATATATGAAAAAGGATGTTGAAAAAAGATCACATGAAAAGAAAACGGAGTTTATTCAAACAGCACATTTGGATAAAATTGATAGAAAAATCTTAAACTTACTGCAAAAGGACAATCAAATCACTAACCTGGCACTTGCTGAGAAAGTTGAAATTTCCGCACCGCCTTGTTTTCTGCGTGTGAAACGTTTACGTGATGAAGGCATTATTGTGAACGATGTTTCTTTGGTGGATCCTTTTAAAGCTGGTCGATGATTGATTGTTTTTGCAAATATTACTTTGGAAAAACAACGAGAAGATTTGTTGGCTCATTTTGAGCGTAAAATGGCAGAGTAGGAGGAAGTAAAACAGTGTTATTTTGTTTCTGGTGAAACTGATTATTTGTTGACCATTCATGTTGCAGATATGAATAATTACAATGATGTTGCGCGAAGGGTATTTGCAAATGAAGCGAACATTAAAATGTTTCGCAGCAGTTTTTGTCTTAATCGCACAAAGTACAATACGCATATTCATTTTTCAGAAGAGTAAATTAAACCGTTCTCCTTGAATGAGTTGAATGATACGTATTGTGGTAATTCATAAGATAGCCAGGGTGGAGCGTAGCGAAACCAGGGGTTCTGAGTAAAATCATGAAACCAGGGTTTCGCTACGCTGCACCCAGGCTACGAACTACGAACACTTCGGGCCTGCTGTGTATTTATTTCTTTAATGCTGCTTTTCCTGCATAAGGTAATGCAGCGATTTCATCGATGCGAAGTAGTTGATTGTATTTTGCAATGCGGTCTGTTCGACAGAGTGAGCCTGTTTTAATTTGACCACAACCGGTAGCAACAGCAAGATCTGCAATAAAGGTATCTTCTGTTTCGCCAGAGCGATGCGACATGACGCAGCGATAACCATTATTTTGAGCCAATTGAATGGTTTGTCGCGTTTCACTTAAAGTTCCTATTTGATTCACTTTAATGAGAATGGCATTCGCTACTTTATGGGTAATTCCTTCCTGGAGAATTTTAGGATTAGTCACAAATACATCATCACCCACTAATTGAATGGCTCCACCAAGTTGTGTGGTTAAATGTTGCCATCCCATCCAGTCTTTTTCATCCAAACCGTCTTCAATGCTTACAATAGGATAGGTATCAACAAGATTTTTATAATATTCAATCAGTTGTGTTGCGGAAAATTTTTGATTTTCCGAAGTCATATGATACATTACCTGGTCATACAGTTCTGAAGCTGCAACATCAAGGGCAAGGACAATTTCATCTTTTAATTTAAATCCTGCTGTTTTGATTGCTTCACACAGTAAATCAAGTGCCTGGCGATTGGAACGAATATTAGGAGCAAATCCCCCTTCGTCACCTACCGCAGTATTTAATCCTTGTGTTTTTAATACGGCTTTTAATCCATGGAAAATTTCTGTACCCATTTGCAAGGCGGTGGGGAAATCAGCCGCTCCTACAGGCATGATCATAAATTCTTGAATGTCGACATTATTATCTGCATGAGCGCCACCATTTAAAATGTTCATCATCGGAACAGGCATACTCATTGTTTGACCTTGATTTAATGCGGCATACAACGGTAGGCGATGTTCGTTGGCACGTGCTCTGGCTGCAGCAATCGATACGGCAAGAATGGCATTGGCACCAAGGCGCGATTTATTTTCGGTACCGTCAAGTTGACATAATTTGTGATCGAGGGCTTCTTGATCTTCAACGGAGCAATTGAGCAATGCCTGGTGAATTTCATGATTGACATGCGCCACGGCGCGTTGTACGCCTTTGCCGTTGTATCGGCTGGCATCATTATCGCGCAGTTCACATGCTTCTCGACTGCCAGTGGATGCACCTGAAGGAACACTCGCTCTTCCTAAAGTTCCATTTTTTAAAATAACATCTGCTTCAACGGTGGGATTACCTCGAGAGTCTAAGATTTCACGGGCTTGGATTTTTGCAATATGCATGATGCGTCCTGATTAGAATTAAAGTTTTCAGATATTGTTTTGATATGTACTTAGTTTGTCAAGTAGTGTTTTGCTTAAATGGATTTGTTTCCCAATGTGACTTGCTCAAGGTATTGATATTCGTCAATTGTCTCTTGGGTTCGATGATAACCAAAAAGGTAACTGACCAATCGTTTGAATTGCTGCAAAAAGGATTCATCCTTACTGTCTTCTACTTTAGTATGCAGTGTTGCCTGGATGTTGGTCAGAATTTCTTTTGCTGGCGTGTTGTCTAATTGGTTTAATTGCTCTTTTAATTCGTAAATACCTTGTGGAACAGGTGTTTTTTGCTTTTCTTTATCCAGCTTAAAGCGTGAGCCAAAATATCCAAGTGCCCAAGGAAAACTTGTCATTTTAAGGGCTTGCTCGATTTTTTATCAAGATAATTGTTGATTTTCACTAACAACTTACGAATGACTTCATTTTATTTTTCGTCAACAAAATGTTGATCGGCTTCGTTTTGTGCGTGTTTTTTAAAGCAGAAAAATGCTGGGGGAACTCTGAAGTATACTCCATTGACGCCAACACGGTGACGACCGATTGCAGCAGGTTACTGTCTTGATGGGTGATGTGCTCTAATTGCTGGTTTGGGATTTTTGCAATAAGTGCTGGTTTTTGGACTATAAGTAAGGAGATGGCTTATCTTCAATTGCTTCCAGGACTAATTCGTCTGGATTTAAAGAGAATAGATATTTTAAGTTCACTGCTTGTGCGAGTGTGGATTTTAATTCGCCCAGATATCTATTTTGCCTGCTTATTTCGTTTTGAATACTTGATAAGATTATTTCGCCATCTTCTCCATAAGATTTAGCGTACGTTAACATTTTTTGATTCGTGAGTATCCTGGCGTTAACAACGTCAATGTTTTTTCTACAGCAAGCTATGAGCTTATCGTAATCATTTTCTAATGTTTTAAGAAGGATTTGCGCATTGTATTTTTCAAATGCTCCATCACGCATAAATCCCCTGCACAGTTGGGTAAATTCTTCAAAGCCTAATTTTAAGACAGGTAAACCACTAGTTTGACTAGTGAGACTCTCAAGGCTTATCCTTCATATTTAGTGACGATGATGTCAAAATACAGCTGTGGACTTGACGGTTTCACAGGAGAGTAATGATGACAACATCATCGTATGAGAGTTTAAGTAACTCGAAATAAGACTGTAAATACCATGTAGTGTTTGTACCGAAATATCGTAAAAAAGTGTTATATGGCCAAATCAGAAGGTTTCTAGGTCCAGTATTCAGAGATTTAG
>JBOFJV010000117.1:0-2041 GCA_051657005.1 Legionella sp.
GGGTACCTCCTTCGGCATGTTTTAAAATCGATAGGATTTGGCTGTCTGTAAATTTTGATCTTTTCATGAAGAATCTCCTTCGTTATAGGTTACGAGAAAATTCTACTTTGGACATCAGTTATTTTGCGGGGGGATTACCATGATTCCGTTAATTGCATGTGGGAAAGAGCATTGAGTGTGCACCTGGTTGCTTGCAACCAGGGTTTTAACTTGAAACAATTGCCTAATGTGTAAATTATGAGCGCTCTTGAAGCGATATTGGGTCGGTGTGTCCTTCAAAAAGTACAGCCAAGTCAGCTCCTTTCAACATACTCACGGCGATCAAATAACGCCCATCGTTATTTAACATCGAATAATCTACCAATTCGCCAACCTCTGCTCCATCTGTTTTATTCAGTAGTTTTTGGCCCGAATGGATTTTATGAGCTGTTTGAATTTCATAAATTTTCATTTGATGTTTTAAAGTTGCCTTATAGTGCATACGCGCAATAATTTCTTGGCCCTTATAACATCCTTTATTAAAATTCAGGTATTGAGTTTGGTGCAAATCAAGTCGATGCGGTAAAAATAAACCCCTGGAGTTTGGGTAAATGTCAATTTGCTTCTGCGCTAGCCTTAAAGTATGCCAGGTTAAGGAGCCCAGTAATTGCTCTTTTTCCATAAAATGCTTCTGCATTTCCTCAGCAACCTCAGATTGAACTAAGAAAATATAAAATCCATTCCCTAAGTGATAATAACACGAGTGCTCACTGTATGTTTGTGCGTGAAGTGCATTAGGAAAAAAACGTGTTTCCGGAGCAATATCTTCTTGATTTTGTAAGTACAACCCAAAAACAAGTAAATTGGTATTTGTTTTGAGTGAAACATGAGAGAGCATTGCCGTTTTATTTAATGAGTTGACGGTGGCTTCAGTTAAATCTTGGGGAAGAATTAATTTAACACCATGCCAAGTGACAACATCAATTAAGGTAAGGATGCGTCCTTTTAGATTACATTGAGCTCCTTGAATCATTTGGATGTCTGACATACTGTGTACATCGCAAGTGAGTTGACCATGAAGAAAATCAACTGACTTGTCACCTTCAACATCAAGTGCATTGAGGTAAGATAACTTGAATAAATAGTTTTTCCCTGGTTGCAGTTTTAATTCGCTCTCTATAGCTTGACAAGCCGTTAACGCTCTATCATTAATTAAATGTTCAAAAGCAGTGTTCATTATCATGTAATCGTTTACGTTTAGAAAGACAGTAGTGTATCATTTGCAAGTCAGATAGATCACCAAGAGATTTTCAATGTTGGATGCCCAGGAAAGAGCGAGGCTAGCGTGGCACTGCCGTCGTGGAATGTTAGAATTAGACCTTATTTTGCAACGTTTTCTTGAGCATCATATTGAACAATTGTCACAACAGGAAATCAAAGCCTTTAATTTATTATTAAGTTGTACTGATCCTGAGTTGTATGCCTGGTTGATTGGACATGATGAGCCTCATGATAGCGAGTTAAAAGAAATTGTTGCCATTATCCGAGCTAGTAATTAATCCCGAAAAGTCAAATAGTTATTTACGCTTGGTTTATGTTATTTATCTACTAACCGTTATTTTAATTGTTTACTCATCCATTTATCTCTTCGTAAAAGTCATTCTAATTGTTTTAATTGCAATTTTTTAAAGACGTGATTGGATAAATAAAAGACCATGCTGTACGATAAAAAGTATTCAATTCATTCATGATCAATGGGTTATTGAATCCTCTAATGGCAAAAGTTAGTCTTATGTTGAGGCAACGGTTTTAATTCATAATCTTCTTTTCCAACTCATCACATTTCGGAATGCCAAATGCACGAGAACAATTATTTTATTTAACGACCAAACCATAACACATCAATTACGTGTGTTACATCTCGGTAATCCCCCCGCAAAATAACTGATGTCAAAAGTAGAATTTTCTCGTAACCTATAACGAAGGAGATTCTTCATGAAAAGATCAAAATTTACAGACAGCCAAATCCTATCGATTTTAAAACAGGCCGAAGGAGGTACCC
>JBOFJV010000118.1:0-7500 GCA_051657005.1 Legionella sp.
AATGGAATCACATAAGGGTTTCATCGTAAAATGAAACTAATTCAGCGAAGAGCTTATGGTTTTAGAAAATTTGAAAATTACAGAGTGCGTGTTAAGGTGCTCTGTGGGTGATTAGAGCTGCCACCTTAAATGGGAAAGAGCCAGTTTTAGTAACTGTTCACTAATGGCGTCAACTTAAATGATCCTTGTAGCCTGGGTGCAGCGCAGCGTAGCCATGGTTGCTGAGTCAGATCAATAAACCCGTGTGCCGCCGCGCTGTACCCAGACTACGATACTACAAGACTGAGCCATTTTCGCTTAAGTTGACACCATTACCTGAACGGATACGATTTTTATGCAGTGTACGACATGATTTTTGCAAGATTAGTGTTTACTTGCAATTATTTTCGATATTATTCTAGATGCTGTAAAATAGTATAAGTATTTGCTTCTGGAAAGCAAGTACAGACTTACGTTGTCTGAGTGGAAAAGGATGACTCAAAATATGGCTCAATTCTCAAATTGGTTTATTAGTGAAGATGCTCGTACAAAGGCGTTACTTAAATACGAGCTTAATTTATTGAAAGGTACGCTACGTAAGAGTTTAGAAAATTCAACTGAACTGGAATGTTGTACTGATAAAATCATCTCATTATGTTGTTCTTTAGCAAATAAATATCTGGATTATTTGCAATTACTTGAGCCTAACATTACGACTTTTTTGAATGAGCCGGCTATAGCTGCATCCGATTGGATAGCACATTTCAAACAGATTTCTACTTTTGAACAAAAACTCGCTACCTCTTTAACTTTATAAGAAGAAAAAAACCTTTTAATTCAAATTGTTACTCTTTACCAACGGGTTAGGCCTGAAATACCTTTAGAGTGTTTGAAACAAACATTTGAACTGTCGCAAAACTTAAAACAATTATTTTGTGAGCAACAGCTCCATTTATGGTTGATTGGCTTGGTTCACTTCGGAAATCAATATCAGGTGACGGATGTTACTCTTGCTGCAGTATTTCGCGATTGGAATATAGAACAGCAGCAAGATGCATTGAATTTATTTTCTGAGTCCAAGTTCGTCGATTTGGTGAATGCCATTTTTTCTATACGCTACATCCATAGCAATTGTTGGCTGATTTGCTCCATCCCGAAAAAATGATTTCCGTGCGAATGCGTTTAGGTGTATTACACTATTATATCGAACTAATTCAACAACAATTGTATACGGTCGCTTTACAAAGTGGATTAATGCCTGGAGTTGATTATTTTTTACATGATGAAGAGTTACCCCAGGGCGTGATGATAGAAACTCAAGAAGAATTTAAGCTCATGATTCAAACAGCGATTAAAAAACTAAAAATGAATGTTGGAGCGAATAAACGACAAGTGACTTTAGAGTGCTTGCATGATTTAGGACGAGCTTATAAATTATGGTTTAATCCTAGTCGATTAATTGATGCGGTGATGGTATTGCAACAAAATTTAATATCTGAATCTTTAGAGCAAGAGCCGCAAGATGAATTTTTTCTGCAAAAAATGGTCGCTTTATACGGTCATCTCACGACTACAGAATGTTTGGATTTATATGGTTATTTTACGAATCATGACAGCCGCTATTTGCTCTATACTTTTTATGCAATTACCCAAGATCATATGTTCGATTGGTTACCCTTATTAAATGATGAAGAAAAGACTACAGCAACAAAGGTATTTTCTGCAATGCGCGATACGATGGAGGCATTACGAATTGAATTAAAAAACAGACATGTGCTTACAGAGCCTTATATTTATATGCTTGTAAGGCCAGGAAAGCAGATAAGGCATCGTAATCGTGACGCAGTATGTAGAGCGATAACCGTTTATAAAAATAAAAATGTAGCTTTTATCTACACATTGGAGCAGCTATTTCAATCTATGGAAGTGATCTAAACGAGGTGCTTCACCAGGATTTGCATTCTGTGTGAACGGTTAATGGCCTCAACTTAAGAAAAAAATAGCACTGGATAACTGTTCTTCATAGAGTAAGTCAATTTCGTCTTTGCGAGCCTTGGCGAAGCAATGGTGAGTTAAAGAAGTGATAATCTCTCTTTACTGAGTGAACGTTAGAACTCTGTTCTGGATTGCTTCACTTCGTTCGCAAAGACGGCAGTTTTTTATTTGAGGTTTATAAATTAATATACCATGTGAACAGTTACTTTGAATTGGGGGCTCTTACGCATCAATTATTTTTTCTTTTTTGGTCTATGAGGAGCGAGCGTACCAATTTTATGATCAAAGCGCCAAGTTTTCTCTGCCGTCCCGATTGAGTCAAAGGGATACCAATTTTTCTTGATATTTTCGCTTTAAGTGCTGAAATGCCAAGAAGTCTTTTCCATGAAAATCCACCACGATTAATTGCAAACATCCATAATAACAAAAGCGGTATGTTACATTTTTTCCAGGTCTAAGGTAAAGGTAAAAACAAGTCTTTGCCAAAAAACTGCAGCATTTGCTGATACATTTGATGTGCAGGAGTTGATTGTGCAAAGCCACTGTGTAAATCATCAGTCCAGTCTCCAGTGGATAGGTTTTGAATGACGGGTATGTATGTATTTTCATCAGGATAAAGTGCAAGTATCCAATTCCCTTCGATGATCCCAAAGAGCTTTTGTTCTTCAAACTCTTTAAGTTTATCTGGTTTGACTTCAAGCTCTCCAGTTTGAGGATTAACCCTATAAAATTGTTCACCGATTTGAATGGCTTTTTCTTTGGAAAGCTTTTGATTTGGAAAGATACCACTTTCAACAAAAAAAGTACGTTGAGGTAAAATATATCCGGGATTAAGTATGGCTGATAGCAAAGAAATACCATCCATTTTTTGTTTGTTTTTTAGACCCAGGAAATCAAGAATTGTAGGTGCTAAATCTATCAAGGCAACACGTGTATTAATTTTTCGTGCATGGGTTATGAGTTGCCCCTGTTTGTAAATTCTAAAAGCCAATACATTATGATACTGCTTAGGACTCAGGATATCGGAGCCATGGCCTGCACTTTTATTTAAAACAGTAGCGGTATTCTTTTCGAGATATTCAGCAAAACGGCTTGGTAGTTTGCCTTTATAATTCTGATAATTGGTTTCACGTGAGTTGGGATAATACAATACTTCCCCATGATCACTGATTATAATAAGCAGGCAATTGTCTAAGTAATGATGTTGCTGCAGATAGGTAAAAAACGATTGGAATTGCTGATCAACTCGTTTTAATGCTTGCTGGTAAAGAATGTCTCTTTTTTCGAGACTAAACTCGTTATTCACCTGTTCTGGGAAAGATTCTGCCCAAGCATAGGGCCAGTGTGGGAGTGTAAAATGCACTCCTAAAAAAATAGGCTTATTTTGTTCTTCTTGTACTAACTCATTGATTAATTTATAATTAAATGTTTGCGGGTAATACGAAAAATAACTCGCACGATTGCTGTAGTTATATGGAAATAACCATGAACTCAACCGAAAATTGATTAACAAATTAGTGAGTGGAAAATCATTAGAGGACCCAAGAATAATATCGTTGATCCCCAATTTAGGGCCAATAATTTTGTTGAACCCAAATTCTTTGTCGATGCTGTTAAACCGGCGATCATCTGTAACATAAATTGTCATATAGCCATACTGTTGCAATATCCAGGCGATGCTGGCTTGGCTTTTAACCATAAACTTGGGGACAAGATTTTCTTCTGCATGATGATGTTCTGTGTATAATCCCGTTAAGATACTCGTCCACGCGGGATAGGTTCTCGCAAGAGGACTTATTGAGTCAGTAAACTGCGTACTGCTGTTCAGTAATTGAGAAAAAAAAGGCATATTGTCTAAGGTAATGCTATCTTGAGCTAAGGAGTCTATGCCTAAAATAATTACATTGGGCTTTTCTGAAGACGGTTGTTTAGGAATAAGGGGGACTTTACTTGGATACATGGTAAAAATAAGGTATATAGAAATTACGCCTGCCAACACGTATAGACCTTTTCGAGTCAACAGGCTGTTTAACACGAGTAAGCTTAATCCGAATACAGAAATGCTCAGTGGGATTATCATCCAGGACTCAGGTATTGGCGGGAAAAATAATTTACTGAATGCACTTAAAGGAAAATAATAACAGTTAGCACTGAGAATTGCACAAACAGTCAGTCCCCAAATAATGATTTGCCATTGTGGTGGTGAGTAGTAATGCCAAGGTCGTTTTAGTACTTCAAGAAGTAAAAGAGTTTGGATTAATGATAAGAGGGTATAAATAACAAGATGGATAACCAAAGTGGCAATAAGTTCCAACCAGATGAACGCGGGTAGTTTTATTGCACTAACGAAACTGCCATTTTTTGAGTAGATTAATATAAATTGCAGGGCTAAAAAACAGAAATTAAATAACAGAAAGTAAATAAAATAAGATGTAGCTTCTTGTAAGCGTTTCATTCGTGATCTGTTGCTGGACTATTGATATGCCAATTATAAATGTAGTTATCAATACTATTAGTATGTTTCAGCTGACTTTGCAAGGGCTCTTTGGCGAATTGGAGTAAATGAAAAATGACAGCGTGCTTGCTGCCGCCAAAATCTTCTTCATACCAATCATACAGCTTGGAAATAATCAGTTTTCCTTCAATGACATTAACTCCTCTAAGTGAGTTGATGTATGTTGTCGCTGCTTGATTCAATTGATCTTCTAGCGTTGCTCCGGTATAAACTTTTTTATTGAGGTTCGGTGCACCGATTGTCGCATTGTTTAATGCATAATGAGTGCGAGGATCATTCCAAATTGCTCTAATAATGCGGTTATTAATATCATCTAAGGTTAAAGCAGTACCATTAACGGTAATTAAGTTAGCTCCCCATGGACCTACACTGAATAGTCCTGGAGAGATATTGATTTCTTGAACTGTACTAATCGGATAATAATTAGCTACAGATTGTACGGTTAATGCGTTATAAACGTTGATCCAATACGCCAATTGTTCCGTACGATTGTAATTATCAATATTGATTTCAGACATGCTTTTTAAATAATATTTAAGCAAATGTAAGTCGGTTTGGGTGATATGTGCGTAATCCACTAAATTAATGTTCTCATCGTGCGTAATGACACGACGATTTAAAAAATTTTGCCAATCATGATGGTTAATAACCTCTTTCGATAAAGGACTATTCACTTGCCACTTGGGCCATAGGCTTTTATAAAAAGATGCATTGACGACCCCTGAGAACAGGAGCATAAATAGAATAATGTATTTATTACGCCACACAGTTTTAAACATGAATAATTGCTCTGTTACGAAGAGCGTTTCCTATAGTATTGCCATCTAAAAACTCTAATTCTCCTCCAGAAGGAATACCATGAGCCAATTGAGTAATATTTATTGGCTGATCACGCAAAAGCTGATGAATAAAGTGTATGGTGGTTTGTCCTTCTACACTAGGGCTTAATGCCAGTATTACTTCTTTAATGTTTTCCTGGATAATGAGATTTTTAAGTCTCGGCAATCCTATATCATCAGGCCCTAATCCATCAAGTGGAGATATTTTTCCCATCAAAACAAAATACTTTCCTTGAAACGCATTGCTTTGTTCTATAGCGGATACATCCGCTGGACTTTCTACGACACAAAGCAGAGACGAGTCTCGACTAGGGTTTTGGCAGAGCATGCAAAGATTTTGCTCCGTATAATTAGCACAACGTTCACAATGCCGAATTTGATTCATTGCTTGCTCCAGACAAGAGGCGAGGTTTAATCCTCGCTGCCTTTGATGCTGGAGTAAATGATAAACCATACGCTGTGCTGATTTTGGACCTACGCCAGGGAGGCAACGAAAGGCCTCGACCAGGCTGCTTAACATATCCATCGTTAAGATTATTCCTTCTCTCCGTCACCCATTAAGTCAGTTGGGATATTTAGACCAGCAGTTAATTGACTGATCTTCTCTTTAGATGCTTTTTCAATTTTACGAACGGCATCGTTAATAGCTGCTGCAACAAGATCTTCAAGCATTTCTACATCTTCTTCCATTAATGTTGGTTTGATCTTGACTTCAGTTACGTCATGTCGACCATTCATTTTTATAGTAACCATGCCACCACCTGCTTCGCCGGTAACAACTAATTGACTTAGTTGCTTTTGCGCTTCTTGCATTCTTTGCTGCATTTTTTGCGCTTCTTTCATTAGGTTTCCAAGATTTTGATTCATATCCATTATTAGGACCTCGTCTGTTTATGGTTTAAATTTACTATATTATAAGTCATCTTTTAGCGGGACAATAGAATTTTTGACCAATTCAGCTGAAAATTCTTGTTGAAACTGCTGAAAAACAGGATCATTCTGTAATGCCAACTCTGCTTTTTGCTGTTTTAATTGAGTTGCTTGCTCCTTTTGTTGTGCCGGAGAATCCTGAACTGTCTCATCACTCTTAAGAATAATCTTTATTTGATTTTGATAATATTGGCTGAGCGCTGCTTCAATACGGGTAAGGATCTTTGGGGTAAATAAGGATTGGTGTCCTTTATTGACACGTAAAGTAATTTCACGTCCATCTTGAGCAATTAATTCCGTATTCTCAACAGCATTTAAGGTCAGCCCGGTTAATTTTAGATGCGGAATAATGCTTGCCCAATCTTTAGTCTGCTCTTGTATAACAACTTGTTTTTCTTCCTGTACATCGCTAGTGATACTGGCATCATTAACGATGATTTCCTTCTGATATATTTCAGGACTGCTTACAGGTGGTTCCTCTTTTAACGTAATAGGTTGTTGATGCTTTTCGTCACTTTCTTTATATGAAGCTAAAGGGGGGGGCACTACCTTAGGCAAAGGTCTAAACGTGAGCATTCGTAAAAGAGTCATGGTAAAGCCAACGACTAATGTTGGTGCAAGATGTATTTCTTCGCGTCCCTTAATCCCAATTTGATAAAATAATTGAATGTCTTCTGCCGCAATGTGAAGCGCGAGGGTTTTAATTTCTGGTATGGTGCTGATTAACGGATTGTTGTCTCCAACACTTTGGTATACGGCTATTTGATGAAGATAATTAAGTAACTCATCCAGAACATATTGAAAATGTCCGCCTTCAACAGAAATGTGCTGGCTAACAGTTAATATCTTGGTTGCATTTTGTTCTGCCAAGGCTTGCAGTAGGTGCAGTGCATAATCGTGTTGGGTATAGCCAAAGATCATTTTGACTTCACTCGCACGTAACTCCGTGTCGCAGCCCGTGATGGCTTGATCTAAAAGACTTAATGCATCACGCATGCTGCCTCGAGCGGCTTGAGCCAGTATATCCACTGCTTGAACTTCAAAATTCAACTGCTCATTGTTCAAAATCAGTTGCAAGTGTTGGCTAATAAGTTCTGTAGCTAAGTGTTTCAAATTAAATTGCAAGCACCGGGATAAAACCGTAACGGGTAATTTTTGCGGATCAGTAGTCGCTAGAATAAATTTAACGTGTGAGGGGGGTTCTTCCAGTGTTTTTAATAGTGCGTTAAAGCTATGCTGAGA
>JBOFJV010000119.1:0-7580 GCA_051657005.1 Legionella sp.
CCACATACAGCCCAAGGCTAAGTACGAAATGCGCTCGGTCGCGCTTTCCCGGTAGCACTTTCAGATACTAGCGGTCGTGCACTTTCGTGGCGCACTTCAATTTTTTTCTAAATATAGTTCGTTCACCCCTGTACGACACGCAGTGGCGTATAGGGGTGAGTAGTTACAGAATATATTTAATTAAAGGTGTCTCGGATGAATTCACCAGCTCGAGTGGGCGTGAGTGAGGGAACATGGTTAGACGGCAAATAGACTACTCAAAAGTGGCTGGCGCTGCAGAACACATTAAAAAGCAAGGTCGAGAGCCTTCGCTTACTAACGTATGTGAAGCATTAGGCATTATTGCCCCAACCCCTAATTTATCCTCCCTTCTTGAAAAATGGTATCACACCCAACCTGAGTTTTAGCGTTCCATTAAAGCCACTCTTTCGGAAAATATTCATATTAAAACGCATGATATTCTTGAAAAAAATATAGAATTAGAAAAATCCCTCTCCTTATTAATGGAGACCATTGAGTCCACTGCTGATGGCATCATGATGGTCAATGGCCAAGGACAAGTAGTGGATTGGAATCAAAAATTTGTGGAAATGTGGCGCATCACTTCGCATATGTTGGAATCCGGTACGGAACGCATTGGCTTTGAATACATCTTACAGCAACTGAGTAATACGGAATCGGTCATTGCTGAGGAGAAATATCTTTATGAAAATCCTGATTGGCAAGGAGAGTTACCCGTTTTGCATTTTAAAGACGGCCGAATTTTTGAACGATTTACCCAACCTCAGCGAATCGGCTCTGAAATTGTTGGCCAGGTATACAGCTTCCGAGACATCACTCAGAAATTACTCGAAGAAGACGAGCTTCGTATTCGCGAGCGCGCCATCGAAGCAAGCACCCATGGGGTCGCGATTATTGATATTTCTAAACCTGCTTTACCCATTATTTATGTGAATAAAGCATTTGAACATATTACCGGATTTAGTGAGCAACAAATCTTAGGGCAAAATTTTTCGCTCTTACATGGCAACAAAATAGAAAGTGTCAATCAAAAACTGATTAACCTGGCCATCAAAGAATTACGTGAAGAGGCCGTTGAGCTTGAATGCTATCGACGCAGCGGCGAGGTTTTTTGGGCCGAGGTCAGTCTTGCACCGGTGAGAGATTCATTTAACCATGTCAAACATTACGTCTGTATTCTTAATGATATAACCCAACGTCGGTAAATGGAGCAGCAGTTAATCCAACAAGCAACACACGACTCGCTCACTGAATTACCAAACCTGGTTTTGTTGATAGACCGTGTGGATCAAGCCATTTTGCAGGCCAAAAAGAAAGGTTCGATAATGGCCTTACTTTTTCTCGATCTGGATCATTTTAAGATGACCAATGATACCTTAGGCCATAGTATTGGCGACAGGCTTTTACAAGCTGTTTCCAATCGCTTGCTGATTGCAACTGACGATTTTGATACCGTATGTCGTTTAGGTGGCGACGAATTTGTTCTTTTACTCCAGGATCTTGCAACCTCGCAACAAGCGCAACAGAAGACTGAAGAAATTCTCAACTCCATTGCCAGACCCATTCAAATTGATCAACATAATTTAAAAATCACTGGAAGTATTGGAATCAGCTATTTCCCTAAAGACGGTGATGATTATGAGTCGTTGATGAAAAGTGCTGATTTATCGATGTACCATGCAAAAGACAACGGACGTAACACGTATCGCACCTATGATAAAGAAATGAATATGCGCGTCATTAATCGCATGCAGATGGACAACGCCTTACGTGATTCACTGAAGAAAAATGAATTTCATTTGGTCTATCAGCCCTTTATTGATTTGCATACCAATAAAATTATTTGTTTTGAAGCCTTATTGCGTTGGCACAGCCATATCTTAGGCAATGTACCACCGAATGAATTTATAGGAATTGCTGAAGAAAATGGATTAATTCTTGATATTGGTCTGTGGGTATTAAAAGAATCATGTGAACAACTCGTACGTTGGCACAAACAAGGATATGACCATTTAACGATGGCAGTGAATATTTCCGGGCGACAATTTCGCCAGGTTCATTTGTCTGAAATCATTGAGAAGACTATGATTAAAACCTGTTTACCTGCTAAGTTTTTAGAATTAGAGCTCACCGAAAGTTTGCTCATAGATAATGTGAAACATGCCGTTGAAACCATGTATGAATTAAAAGATATGGGCACAAAATTGGTCATTGATGACTTTGGTACAGGTTATTCAAGTTTGTCCTATTTAAAACAATTTCCTGTTGATAAATTAAAAATTGATCGCTCCTTTATTAGCGAGCTGGTTAACAGAGAAAATGATGACGCAATTACACGTGCGATCATTAACTTAGGCCATAGTTTAAATTTGGAAGTGCTTGCCGAAGGAATAGAAACGGAATTACAAAGAGAATTTGTTGTGCAAAATGGTTGTGATTACGCCCAGGGATATTATTTTACTACCCCTAAAAAAGCAGAAGATTTAAAAGAGTTTATTATTCACCATATTTAACCAGAAAAGACACTCTATTCTCAACACATCTCAAATAGAGAGTAAACGTTCACGTAATGACATCAACTTAAAGGATAAGTGTAGCTGGGTTCTGCGCATAGCCGTCAGGCTAAGAACCAAATGCAATCAAAAGTAGGTTGGGTCTTGAGGTATCGGCACTTATTTTTAGTAGTATATTATAGGAGCATTATGCCATCGTTGCGAGCTATAGGCGACGCAATCAAGCATCCTTTTTGGCTTCAGAGGTACTGATTCGCTTGGCATAGGCCTCATTATCTAATGAACATTGATGATCAAACTCATCACCGATATTAGCCACAGTATAGCTTGAGGCGCCGCTGCCACCATGTCCATCATACATCCCAATCATGAATGGTTTATCAGGAGAAATTTTTTGTACAGCAACTGAAACATTATCTGTCGATTTCTCTATCAATGCTTTAATTGCAAGCATTTTTGCAATCTCGTGCTCCTCAAGGCTGCTTGCATTAGGGATTTCATTTAAGCATTTCTCAAGCCACCATTCTTGATCTTCTTTCGTTTGCGTGCCCCCAAGCGGTTCAGTAAATCCATCACAAGTGGTAATAATTTGAACTGTTCCTACATTATCTGGCTCAATACCTATCGACGCATAGATGTCTTCCAGACGATGAATATCAATACTGACATCGGCACACACAACAGCGGAATTGTACGCAAAATCGCCTACAGCACGTGAGACAGCCAAACTCCCATTCACTCGACCAT
Source organism: Legionella sp. (assembly GCA_051657005.1). GTDB lineage: Bacteria > Pseudomonadota > Gammaproteobacteria > Legionellales > Legionellaceae > Legionella. Next base: position 3,282 of record JBOFJV010000119.1, read on the forward strand.
TACGAATCAAACCACCTGCTATTTGAATGCGCTCAAGTTCGGCATTCGGTTGATGAATTATTTTATTTAAACTAACAACACCCGCTAATTTGCCATTCCTGTCATAAACAGCCGCAAAAGCAACAGAATCAGCTAAAGTTGCAGTAATGAGATTTCCTCTACCGTCATAAACAGTAGTCTATGCCGTACAGCCACCATCAATGGCATCATGCCCTGCCTGGTTAATTGAGTTATAAGTGGTCCATAAACGCCGTCCAATTTCTTGGGGAGTGAGCTCATGAAAATGCTCCGGAGTATACCAGCATGCATATGCTGCATCTTCCTGGGTAGGACGCATCCCTATGGTTTCATATAAACCAAAATGATGTTCCTTAACGGGTTTATGGACATCCATCCCGTCAGCACTGGGCAAGGATACAATATAAGTCTGCCGCATCTTCGTTTCCTAATAGACAAATTCTTGTAAAAACTATAGCACAAAAGGAATATTGATAAAAAAGAGAACGCTTTATAAGTCATCGTGATCCATATCCGCTCGAATCAAATAAACATTTGAAAATTAAAGCGTTCTAAGACAAACTGATGCGTTCCCGTAGTTAATTTTTTTAGAGTAATTGAATGAGACAATGCATGATTAAAGTCATTTTAAAAATTAGAGACGCAAGTTACCATTCACTACATGGATTACAAGCAGCTTTCCAGGATGAATTTGCATTTCGTCTTGAGTTGTTGGTTGGAGTAATTGCTTTACCTGCGGCCTGTTTTTTAGGAAATACACCCGTTGAAAAGGCCCTTTTGATCAGTACATTGCTCTTGGTCTTTTTTGCTGAATTACTCAATTCAGCCATCGAAATAACACTGAACCGAGTCGCCATTGATTGGCATCCACTCACGAAAAAAGCAAAAGACATAAGCTCTGCATCAGTATTCATAGCGATTATTAATGCGCTTGTTGTTTGGATGATTATTATTATTCCTCACTTTATGACGCACACAATTTAAGCACTTTTACAACAATAAGGATGCACGATGAAAGTTTTATATGGTGCACCTGGATAGGTATTTGTGCGTAAACCAAGAATTTTACTGCACGAAAAAGGCATTCATTTTACGAGTTACCCCGTTAATCCAATGCTTGATGTTTCAGAAGAATTTAAAACGTTAAGCCCTTTAGGCAAAATTCCCATTTTTAAAGATGAGCACTATGTCATCGCTGACTCATCAGCAATCTGTGCTTATCTGGATACCAAATACCCATTTCCGTCTTTTTACCCCACAACCCCTGAAGAGTTAGGGCAAGCGCTCTGGTTAGAAGAATATGCTGATACCGCATTATTTCAAGCAATAGCACCCTGCTATTATCAAACCGTTCTTGTTCCCCTGTACCGAAATCGAGATCCCGATCACACCGTCATCGAGAGTGCACTCACGGAGAAACTTCCTCCTGTCGCAGACTATTTGGAAAAGCTTCTCGAGGATAAAGGGTATTTTGTAAGCAATCAATTCACCATAGCGGATGTTGCTGTAGTGAGTGTTTTTTGAATATGTATCTCTCAGGATTTTCTTTGCCTCCAGGAAAATGGCCTTGTTTATCCTCCTACCTTGAACATCATTTTCAAAGAGAAAGCTTTTTTTCATGCTTTAATGATGTAGAACTTGAATTGGAAAAAGTGAAACAAAAACGTACCGAATTCGCATAAATTTGCTTCTTTATGTGCTACAATCGGCAAAATCTCTTAACAACGAAACATTTTATATGTGTTTTATTTTAGGTAGAATTAACAAATAAATGCCAGTATCCCTTCTTATCAGGAACGAACCTATTATGAAAATTCGTTATTTTATTTTGCTCTCCTTTTTTCTCATCATTCATTTTTGCTCAAACAGAGGACAAGCCAATGTTTCAAAGCAGCATTAGTCCCATTCCACAAAAAATCCAGGAGCAAATGCAACAGAATACCTGGCGCGCAGGTTGTCCGGTGCCAATGAACGATTTAGCCTATGTTCGCCTTTCTTATTGGGGGTTTGATGAAAAGACACATACTGGAACTTTAATCGTCAACAAAGAATTAGCCAGTGAAGTAGTGGCTATTTTCAAAGTTCTTTTTGATCATAAATACCCTATTCAAAGCATGGAGCTTATGGATGTGTTTAAAGGGGATGATAATGCTTCGATGACCGCAAACAATACTTCAGCGTTTAATTGTCGCCCAGTAACTGATCGCCCGGGAGAATATTCGCAACACAGTTATGGCCGTGCCATTGATATCAACCCATTAATTAATCCATACGTCAACGGCAAAAAAGTGCAACCGACTGCTGGGACTCCTTATGTTGATCGAAGCAAACCCGTCCCTGGAAAAATCATTAAAGAGGATTTGGTGTATCAAGAGTTTGCAAAATACGGTTGGGATTGGGCCGGGAATTGGTATGATGTCCAGGATTATCAGCACTTTGAAAAAAGAGCAAACGGCGAAAAACGCAACCCTTATGAATATAAATAAGTAACACTGGATCGTAGCCTGGGTGCAGCTCATAGCCGTCAGGTTAAGAACCAAATGCAATCAAAAGTAGGGTGGGTCTTGAGGTATCGGCACTTATTTTTAGTAGTATACTATAGGTGCATTATGCCGTCGTTGCGAGCCAGAGGCGACGCAATCCAGCGTCCTTTTGGGCTTCAGATGCACTGATTCGCTTTTTTAATATCATTGGATTGCTTCGCCTACGGCTAGCAACGACGTATTTTTTGATAAAAACCTACTTGCAAAATATGTATCGATATCTCAAGACCCAACCTACTTTTAATGAGCGATCGAATTAAAAAAATTTCAAACGGAAAGTTATTGTTTTTCTTCTTAATTCAATAATTTACTTTATTTTATCCTTTCTTAGCCTTACGGCTATGGGGTGCAGCGCAGCGTAACCCTGGTTTATTGATGTGAGGGAGGGGCAAAGGATATGGAAATTTACGATTATTACGTAGTTTGGGTGCAGTAGTAGAACTTTGCTTTACTATGGCATAAGCATCACTCATTCTACTATACTGCACTTTACTACAAGCGCTTGATACACTAGTGTGTAAATGAAGAAGTACTTTCGATAAATTGCGTTATTTCATCCAACTGGCTTTCTGCACAATACTCTTCTTGCTCTCTCTCTGGATTAATTGCATCAATCTTTTGATAAAGTTTCTCTATATTTTCATGTCTACCTTTACCAAAAATTTTGGAGTGACTAAAAAAGTAAAAAAAACCTTTTTCTGTTTTTGCTTGCCCAATTTGCTGTAGTTTTTGTAATTTATCCAGAGTGGACTCTTTTGATTTCAGTATCTCGCCAATTTTTATCATGCCCGTACTGTTTGTTTTGATAAACTTATCGGTGAACTGCTTTCCATTAATCATCACATCCACACAGTCATTAAAACTCGCTAAGGCCCGCTTCAACTTCAAATTATCCTTTTCGAGCATTTGAATAGCATTTTTTAAATCGGGATAAGGACGATCAACGTCATCAAAATCAACCCTTCGGTTCTCTTTTATCAAACGTTCTGACAACTGATAATGAGATGAAGGCGAGATTAATGTTGCGATTTCTTGATAGATCGCTTCTCTTCTTTGGAGTATTGCCAAATTAAATGCATGATTCGAAGGGACAATCCCGGAAAATAGATTGCTTTTAAACTTGCTTAAACGATGTTTTGTTTGCACTAAATTGATTTGTTGATGATAGGCTTCAAATTCTTCAAATCGAGTCGCCATTACAGCCCAATCATCATTAAAAATTTTATAGTAGTCCATTCGTGCAAGGAGAGTAATAAGAAATTTATTCACTTGATCAATAGTCGGTCGCCATTCAGGCTTTGAACTGTGGAGTCGAGTGATTAAAGTCTTTATGTCTTCTAAAAGATTAGGATCTGCTTCATATACATCATAACCGGTAAATAACCCATCAAAACAATACGACGTGGTAATTAAATTTGCTACTCTTTGGGCATGATCTTTATTATATTTTGAAAAAACTGACTCTTTATATTTTAAAACGTTACTCGCACCAAAGAGTTCGCCAAAAATTGCTGCTAAAGCATACATATCTGATTGATAGATGCTGCCTTTACCCAGCAATACTTCTGGAGCCATATAGACTAGAGTACCTGAGCGTTTGAAGTCAGACCGCACCCGCAAAGCAGGTGGCTTGACGGTGGTGAGCAGCCCCAATGGCTGCCGGCGATTAGTTCAAACTAACTTTAAAAATTACCTTTCTCATCAGCACCGCTCGTTTTATCGAGCTGCTCCTGATTTT
>JBOFJV010000120.1:0-6198 GCA_051657005.1 Legionella sp.
TTTTAACTCAAAATCCGGCTATCGATGCAATCTATCAATTCCAACAATAACTTCATTCTCTTTTAATGAAAAGAGCATTAACACAAAAGGCATGTCGTAAAGTAATACCTACCTTCTTAGGCATGCTGACTGAATTAAAGCAAAGTGCTTTTAAGGCTTTAGCTTCATTGAGTAAGACCCTGGGAGCTTGGAAAGATGAAGTCGCCAGAATGTGGCGGTTTAGTAAATCACATGGAATCACAGAATGGTTTCATCGTAAAATGAAAATCATTCAGCGAAGAGCTTATGGTTTTAGAAAATTTGAAAATTACAGAGTGCGTGTTAAGGTGCTCTGTGGGTGATTAGAGCTGCCCCCTTAAATGGGAAAGAGCCGATAATTGCTTGCTGGGCACTATTTACAACCGGCGAGAAAATAAAAAATACCACGCCCCATGCTAAGCCCGTCAAAAAGGCAAAACATAGAAAAAGTAATCGAGTCAATTCAAAATGAGTTTGATAATATTTTTTAACAAGCACGACCTGATTGTAGATCCAACGCCATATACTGAGAAAAAAAATCGAGCCAAACCAAAAAAGCACAGGCCAAACCGATACTTGATTATAAATAAAATCAAGCGCAAGAATGCCCGCGCTCAGCACATTAAAAGGAATGGAGCCTAAGGTTCCCTTCAATAACACCAAAAAACCATCGACTCCTAATGAAATTTGAGTTTTTTGCTTCATAAGGTACCAGATGTGTTCTGTTCTTTAATATTTCGATTAATTTAAATTATAGACCATTGTTACATTTAATTAAGATCAAATATTTGTCCGCAACGCACAAAGCCAAGAAAACCATGAGACTGCGAATCTGGCAGTTTTCCATCGTTATAATGATAAAGCCAAAGTTTCGCTTTAATAGCTGGATCTAAGGTATCCAATTGATTAAAATGAGAATGCACACCGCTTGGGACCTCAAGTGTTTCACAATCGTGAAATATTAATGTCGCATCGTGATAATAGGGTGCGAAGCGCTCTGGTGTAAATTGAGTATCGGCAGTAATCAAAAAAGTTTTCCCATTGCAGGAAATATTCAAACCATAGCTTGGCATCAATTTTTTATTCGAATAAATATGAACGGTTTTAATTAAGTTCAATTTTAAATTTTCCCACTCAAAAATCTGCTCATCTTGAATTGTATGCACTACAAAATAATCATTTAAAGTGGCTTCTTTATCATCGAGTGTTTTTAAACCACCACTAAGGCTATGCTCCCATAATAAAGGAGCGAGTTGCTCATGAATAATTAATTGGGTGGATCCATTTTGGCACACAAATTTACGTTGAAGTGCAAACCACTCCATGCCACCAATATGATCCGCATGCAAATGGCTTACATAAACTGCATCAATATCTCGGGGTAGATACTGAGCTTGAGCTAATGAAAAACGAATGTCTGTGCCACAATCGATCAATAATTTTTTACCCTCATCGGTAATAAGTAGCATATTGGATTGAAAATTGTTGGAATCTCTTCCTAAACCACTACCAGCCCCTAAAAATATCAATTTCATTAATTAATCCCTGAATTAAGTTAAGGATCAAGTCCAAAAACTCCTTAATCAACATCGACGCCTACAGTTTAAGAATAACATTTAAAATTACGATTAAAAATATCCCTCTTACTCTAAATAGGCTATTCTTCAATGTACGTTGACAAGACCTCAGAGTCAAATGCAAATAACCAAACTCAATCTTAAAAATACGCGTTTACTCAACTATTTTTTCTTTTTTTTAGCCATTACGCTTTCGAGTTTAATTTTTTGTTTATTTGCATTAAAACATACAGCAGTTCAAGAGGTTATTGATGAAAACTAACGTTATTAATCCTATATCATCGCCGATAAAATGCGGCAAAGCTCAGATGATTTAACGGATATGGCGCGCATGTACATCATCACTGGCGAGAAAAAATACCGCGATTATTATGATGAAATCATGGCGATACGGAATGGAACGTCTCCTCGGCCAATAAATTATGATGAATTATATTAGGATTTCTTAATTGGTAACAATAATAATCGTCACCACCCTTACGGTCCTGCAAAATCCTTAATGTCCATGATGTTAGAACATCATTTCACCTTAAAAGAATTTGCTTTGCTCACCAAAGCAGAAAATCAAAGTAACAAGTTGGCAGAAACAGAAATGAAAGCCATGAATATGATCGAAGGAAAATACCAAGACAGTTCGGGCCATTTTACTCTCACTGGAAAACCCAATCATGAATTAGCACGGCAAATGGTCTTTGACGAACATTACATGGCGGCTAAATTACATATAATGAAGCCATTGCAGGCATTTTTTATCCGCGTCAATAATAGAACCATATTAACGAATGAAAAAATTGATGCCGATCTGTCAAAGATCATTGCTTTGGCGCTGGCACTCACTTTTTTATCAACACTGTTAATGCTCTTTTTTATCGTTCATGCATTAAAATCAATCTCAAAAGCAAATGAAGAAAATGACTTACTACTCCTAAATATTCTCCCCGAAAGCATCGCTTCACGGTTGAAAACAGGAGAGGAAGACATTGCTGATGAATATTCGCAAGCCAGTGTCATGTTCGCTGATATTATTAATTTTACTCAATTAACAGAAAATTTAGGTGCTAAAAAAACCGTAAATATTTTAAATCGATTATTTGCTGAGCTTGATCAGCTCACGGAGAAATATCATATCGAAAAAGTGAAAACGATCGGCGATAACTACATGGCTGTATCTGGAGTCCCCATCCAAACCACAAGCCACGCAGTCAATATTGCGAATTATGCTTTAGCGATTTTGGACAAAATGATGGCGTTTAATCGAGAAAATAAAATGGAGCTGCAATTTCGGATTGGAATGACGTATGGATCAGTCATTGCCGGAATCATCGGGCATAAGAAATTTGTTTATGACATCTGGGGTAATGTCGTCAACTTGGCGAGTCGGTTGGAAGAGACTTCTCTTCCCAATAAAATTCACATCTCAGAAAAAATGGCTTTTATGCTCGAAGATGAATTTATTATCGAACCCCGAGCTCCCATCGAAATGAAAGGAATTGGCACAGTAAACACATTTTTCCTTATTGGAAAAAAAGACCGATCAAAACGTGATTTAGCTTAATTTAATGCAGCGATGACATATTCCATAGATATTCAATGCATGATCGGTCATCTGAAAATTGGCGCGTTCTGCAATTGTTTTTTGTCTTTGCTCTATAATTTCATCAACAAACTCTTCAACACAGCCACATTTGATGCACACGAGATGGTCATGATGTGTTCCCTGACTTAATTCAAATACCGAATACCCTCCTTCAAAATTATGACGAGCAACCAATCCTGCTGCTTCAAATTGTGTTAATACACGATAAACGGTTGCCAGCCCGACATCCTCACCTGTCTCCAGTAAGGCTTTATATACTCCTTCCGCACTTAAATGATGATTTGGAGATTGTTCTAATATTTGCAATACTTTCAAACGCGGTAAGGTAATTTTTAATCCGGCATTTTTAAGTTGCTTACTTTCATCCATTAGTGCTCCTTGGCAATAATCAAATCGTCGCTCGGTTACAGGTGTCTTTCAGTAAATGACGTGCTATTATGGCGAAATTTTTCACGATAGGCAAAAATAATGAGAATAATAATTTTTCTACTTGGAATTATATTTACCTTAACCTTAACCCAATGTACTTCTTTTGATCTTTCTCGACGAGTCAGACAACAAGGAAATTTATTACCTCAATCAACATTGAACCGACTCAAACCAGGCATGAGCAAGAACGATGTTGCCATCATCCTGGGAACCAGTTTATTAAGCCCTACGTTTAACAACGATCTCTGGGATTATGCCTATACATGGCGTAGAGGCAATGGCAATATGACCATATCAACAGTAAGCTTATATTTCGCCAACGGCTCCCTAAAACGCATTGAACGTGACAAATTACAACAAGGCATGTCACTCAATACACCTTATATAAATGAAGAATAGTCTCCAGAAGTATCGTGGCGTTCACGTAATGGCATCAACTTAAGAAAAAATGGCGCTGTATTGTAGCCTGGGTGCAGCGCAGCGGAACCCGAGGTGCTAAGTCAAATCAATAACCATGGTTCCGCTGCGCTGTACCCCATAGCCGTCAGGCTAAGAACCAAATGCAATCAAAAGTAGGTTGGGCCTTGAGGGATCGACACTTATTTTTAGTAGTATATTCTAGGTGCATTATGCCGTCGTTGCGAGCCGTAGGCGAAGCAATCAAGCGTCATTTTGGGCTTCAGATGCACTGATTCGCTTTTTTAATGGCACTTAATTGCGTCGCCTACGGCTCGCAAAAACCCAATTTACATACCCCATGCGCAACTACACGTTTCCTATTCCCTTAATTTTACAAAGTTTGTCTTTGATGATAATTCCAAAAAATTGCAATCGAACATCAACGCTTACGAGCACCATGCGCCTTTTGGCGCCGCGTCTCTTTAGGATCCAAAACTAAAGGCCTGTATATTTCGATCCTGTCTCCTTCCTTAAGCACATGCTCCAAAGAAACCTGTTTGGCATAAATACCAACAGCTAGCCCACGTGTTTCAGGAAGAGTAGCATGGATTCCAGAGGCACTAAGCGCATAAAAAACCGTTGCGCCTGGCTGAAGAGTCAAATTCATATGAACCGTAGTCTTATCCAAAGCCACGTAAACCAACTCAACTTTAACCATAAATTGCCTTGGCTCTTTCGCAAAATGAATCCACCATTTTATCCGTTACTTGCTCAAACACCGGACCAAGAAACATCGAAATCATACGTCCGGCAAATTCAAACTCCAGGTCAAAAGAAATTTTGCATCCTTCATCCACCTCATCAAAACGCCAAAAACCTTCTAAATGGCTAAAGGGGCCATCAACAAGACGTATTTCTATCATTTTATTCATTTGCAAGAGATTACGAGTAGTAAATGATTTATTCATCCCTGCAGCACCAATCACTAAAGTCGCTTGCACTTCATCCTCATCACGATGATGCACTAGGCTTTCGGTACAATAAGGTAAAAATTCAGCATAACGCTCCACTTCATTCACCAAACCATACATTTGTTCACAGGTATAATTAACTGTGCGTGATTTTTTCACTATGGGCATTATGCTTCCCCTTGAATTTTATGTCGAAACCAAAGGCTTAGATCCTTAATTTCCTCAAAACACACTGAATGTTCCATTGGATACGTATAATAAGAAATATTCTCATATCCTTTATTTATTAACCAATCTTTAGTCATCTCAGTCCATTGCGGCTTAACCAGCGGATCAAACTGGCCTGCCCCCATAAAAAAGGGGGTTACTTTATCCAGTTTCGTTCGATTATGGGCTGCCATAGGCAAGTAAGAAGATAAAGCAATCACACCACCCAATCGAGCAGTCGTATGCAGAGCGGTATGTAATGCCATAGCCCCTCCTTGTGAAAATCCTGCCAAGAAAAGCTGATGATAAGCAAAACCATCGTTTAATTGCTCATCCATCACCTTACGAATGATTAATTCAGACTCTTCAATTCCTTGCTTGTCTTCACGGTCAACAAATTCCATACCCAAAATATCATACCAGGCAGGCATAACCATTCCGGCATTTAATGTCACTGGACGCGATGGGGCGTTAATAAATACATGGCGTACTTCTACATCAGAAAGCGTCAATTGATCGACTAATCCCATCATATCGGAAGCATCAGAACCCAGTCCATGCATCCAAATCACACATGCTTGTGCTTGAGTCTGTGACTCATTTATAAAAACGTTCAAAACAAATCCCCTCACAGACAAAAAGGGAAATTATCGCTAATGCTTCAGCACAGTGCAAGTTCTACTCTTTACTATATTTTCAGAACGAAGCATCCCCACCATAAGAACCAAAATAAAGAACATATTGTGTTATCTTTGTGCAAAAACACCGCTATTTTATTTTTTTCTTACTCAACATGAATTATAATCCGCTACTATGAATCAATAATAGGCACACATATGTATACTAAAGCAGAAGCAAAAATATGGCTCTTTCCCATTTAAGGGGGCAGCTCTAATCACCCACAGAGCACCTTAACACGCACTCTGTAATTTTCAAATTTTCTAAAACCATAAGCTCTTCGCTGAATTAGTTTCATTTTACGATGAAACCCTTCTGTGAT
>JBOFJV010000121.1:0-8163 GCA_051657005.1 Legionella sp.
CCATGTACTTGGTTTTCCCAAGCTCAGAGTACTATGCCTCATCTGACTCCCTATCTTTTAATTTTCGCCATCTCAACTCCCTCGTTTTTACACTTGTCGGTTGATACTCACCTCCTTTTGAGAGCGGATAGGGCCTCCCTCGTTTACACTATCGCGTTCGTTGCACGCCATGCTCTCAGACTCCGGAGGCGGCGAATGATTCGAACCGATTTATTATCTCATTCACTGTTGCCTTCAGGTATCAAAAGACCATGGGACACATCTCATACTAAACTTAACGGAGCTCAATCACTTCAACCTTGCGGCTTACGGCTTACAACTTTCTTTGCCTACGCTTAACCATACGCGTTACCACATACAGCCCAAGGATAAGTACGAAATTCGCTCGGTCGCGCTTTCCCGGTAGCACTTTCAGCTACTAGCGGTCGTGCACTTTCGTGGCGAACTTTTATTTGCTTTTAATCAATTTGACATACCCCATCAACGGTTACGATTGACATGGGCCAATACAAAACGAGCCAAATTGGCAGTAAATTGCTCGGTAGCTCGATTGGCTGCGAGAACCCCGCCATAAGGCGTATCACTAGGGCATGTAATCTGAATGTTCATAATCTTCGAGGATAACACGCGATTATCACTTACGTGCGTCAATACGACCTTAACAGACAACTCAATAACGCTTGGTTTTTTGAGAAGGTTTTGATCCAGCGACAGCAATTGAGTATCCAGACGATAATCGGCTCCTAAAGCATAAGCATTGGAAGTTACAGCTTCAAAAAGATTGGTGCGTTGCAAACTTTGTAACATGAGTGGATACAACATATCTGCAGGAGGATTAACCCATGCATTTTTTGCAAATGCCTCAAGTTCATAAGGTTTTCTTATATAAAGCATCTGTTCTGTTTGATACCCTGCGGAAGCATCAGGTGCGGTTACCAATAAAGTAACCGGCATTGCTTTTTTGAGAAATTGTTTCGTGCTGTATGCACTCAATTGATATTGATCTTTTGCGGACACTTTAACCGGTGCACAGCCGCTAAGTATCGTAGCAGTTAAACCAACAAGAACAACGCTCACTATTCTCATCATTTATTCTCCAGGCCCAGGTTGTGGAGGTTTACTTCCACGAATCACCACAGCAGGATTTTGACGCATCTCACTACTCACTTTTTCAAGATTTGCTGAAATTGCATTTAATCGTCGTAATAAAATTACGGCTGGTGGAAGTGCTTCCTGGGAAATTTTATCCATAGTACTTTTTCCTGTCCCCATTGTTTTTGATACACTATTACCTGCGTTACTTAAACTCTCTGCCATCACATTAAACTTGGATATTCCTCCCCTCAGCTCATCAAGCATACGAGGAAAATCACGACTTGCTTTAGCAAGATTATCCATGAAAACATTAACATTTTTACCGTTATGCGCAAGATCTTTAGAAAACTCATCAACATTACTTAATATATGATTGATGTGTTTTGCATTTTCTTCATTAAAGATGCGTTGCGCTTCTTCAGTTACGTTACCTATATCTTCAGAAACCTTTTTTAAGATACTATCCAATTGATTAAGCACAGATGGCTTTGAAGGAATCACTGGATAAGGTTCACCTGGCATTCTTTCTATTGGAGTCAGGTTTGACGTGCTTGCACTCAAACCAATGTATGTTACTCCCGTAATTCCTTGCGCGTTTAATGTTGCGTAAGTACTTGTCGTAATGGGAGTGCCATCTTCGATACTCAGTAAAATTTCAACTTGTCTCGGATCATTTTGGTTCAATCTTATTTCCTGAACATTACCCACTTGCACACCATTGTATTTCACAGGAGCGTCTTTAGTGAGACCTGAAACTGCTTCATGCATATACACAGTATACGTATTGTATTTTTTTTGATTAAAACCAACAGACAACCAGAGCATTGTAACCACAAGTCCCAATAACAAGATAAGTACGGCGACACCAACAATGGTGTAATTGGTTTTCGCTTCCAAGTATTCTGTCTCCGGTTATACTTAATAAAATATCAAAGTTCTAAGTTTTACCTGAACTTTAAGGGGTGATGGTATTTTGCGCGGAAGAACAAAATATCAACACCCCTGAAAATAATCGGCAATCATTTTATTCTTGTTCTTCATCAAATCGTTAATCGGCTCAACGCTTAAAATTTTGCCATCACCAACAAAAGCAACTCGATCTGTGGTTAGTTTTAAAGATTCTATATCATGACTGACCATGACTATAGTCAGATTTAACGAAGCCCTTAAAAAAACAACAAGCTCATCAAACAGCCTTGCACTTCGAGGATCTAAACCCGTAGTTGGCTCATCTAAAAATAATAATTCTGGATCCATAGCGATCGCACGTGCCGCAGCCGCCCTTCTTTGCATTCCACCGCTTAATTCAGAAGGCAATTTACCCGCTGCTTCTTTAGGCAACCCTACTAAAGCAATTTTTAACAAAGCCAATTCATACATAAATTCCGGTTCAAGGTTGGTGAATTCTTGCATTGGAAACATCACGTTTTCAACGACACTCATTGATGAAAATAATGCGCTATGCTGAAAAAGCATTCCCCAACGACGACGCATCGAAAACGATTGTTGCATATCAAGATCACGAATATCCTGACCAAAAATTTTAATGGTTCCTGCTGTTGGCTTCAATAACATCAATAAACTACGTAATATCGTTGTTTTTCCACTTCCAGAACCACCAATAATAGATAAAATTTCGCCCTTTTCTACAGTTAAATTCACATCGGAATGAACCCACTGGCCACCAAGATAATTTTTTAACCCCTTAATTTCAATAACAGGTTCACTCATTTATAAATGCATCCTGCTGTAAATGATAGAATAAATTGCATCTGCAATAATAATCAGAAAAAGTGCTTGCACCACACTCTTTGTCGTTTGGCTTCCAATATTTTTTTCTGTGCCTGCCTCAACTTTAAATCCCTGAAAACAACCTACTAAAGCGATTAACAATGCAAATGCTGGTGCTTTATAAAGACCTAAATTCAATGGGGAAAGCCCAACCGAATCTTTTAAACGCTGCAAGAAATCGATAAAAGTAATGCCCAACATACTATTAGACATCATCATAGCGCCTAAGATACTAAAAACATCAGACCAAAAAATCAATAATGGAAATGCAATCAACAAACCTAACACTTTAGGAAGCACCAAGAGCTCTGTAGGGGAAAGCCCCATTGTCAGCAACGCATCAACTTCTTCATTTAATTTCATACTGCCAATTTGGGCAGTAAAAGCAGAACTGGTGCGTCCGGCAACAATGAGCGCGGTAATGAGTGGCGAAAACTCTCGAAATATAGCCATACCTGATAAATATGCGATAAAACTATTAGCCCCATACGTTTGTAACTGCAAACCCATCTGATAGGCTAAAACCACGCCAATTAAGAAAGAAAGCAATGCAAGAATAGGTAACGCAGTCACCCCTGTCGTATTAATATTGGCAATAATGCTCGGCAATTGAAATCGGCGCCAATTACCAAATGCTTCCACTATTTTAGTGGTTAAATCGCCGACTAAAACAAGAAGACCATTGACCTGGTGAAACTTGTTCTCTGATTCTATACCTAATTGATAAAAAAGATTTTCTTTGGGTGGTGCGGGTGGATGATAATTTAACGCATCTTTCTTTGATTGAATTAACTCCAAAAGTCGTTGTTGCTCTTCGGTAAAATCCGTTAATTCAACCTGATTTTTTCTTTGCTCTAATTGATCAACGCATTTGATTACAGCCAAAGCACCCGCGCTATCAAAATGACTAATTTCTTTTCCACTAATCATCACGCTTTGGTTTTTTGGCAAATCATCGTCACGAAATCGTTGTAATAAATCGTCAATCTGTAAAACAGACCAAGCACCTGAACAGTGAAATTTAGCAAGTTCCTTATCAAAAGTGATTTGCGCGTTATTTTGTGCCATAGTCATGTTGTTTGAAAAATAACCCCAGGAATAATACGAATACTCTGGAAGAGTGAAAGCAATTCACTATAGTATCATAAGAATAATTATTTTCTAACAAGACATGAAACAAGTTGAACTCATAGCCTGGGTTATACTGCAGCCCAAGGTTGATTTTGAGCCAAAGCGCCCTTGGTTTCGCTGACGCTGCACCCAGGCTACGAGTTATAATACCCAAATTAGGCAGAAGGGGCCGCTACGGAATGGACTGTCTCGTGAAGATCTACAACGGCTTTACCCGCGTTAGTTAACGGTTTAAATAGAGACAATTCGCGTTTATAAAGTGAATAACCAGCATGAGCAAGGCCCGCCGTAAAGATAAGTGCGGCCAGGTTTGTAAAGAAAGCGCCCAAGCCACGATGTTCGTGTAATGTTTTTATGTCTTCATTGTCTTCTTTAAGGGCATCTTTCCCTGCGGTTTTGAAGGCTTCCAAATCGCCATTCTTAACATATTGATTCGACACATCAGAAATTACTTGATGGACTCGTTGTGCTGCATCTGCTGCTTTTTGATAGATTGCGGCATCGTCTGATTTACCTGATTTCAAGTATTCTTCAGCCTGCTTTGAAAACTCCACCTGCTTTGCTCTAAGAATTATTAATTGTGCTCTCACATGTAAAAGATGATACTCTCTGTGTCTTCGAGTTCGCTCATCAATCGAGTAATCCATTGGTTTTTCTTCTTCCTGCGGCTTTTTAAGCGTAAGAGAAGAAAGACTGGCTTTCAGTGTTTCTTTTCGCACCAGGCTTGGCTTTTTCTTAAGTGGTGTTTCAGTGGATGCTTCCGTCTGTTTTTTGTGAACTTCTGGCTGTGGGTTTTTATGGTGTAAAGGGACATCAACCACAAGCGCTTCATCTTTCATTAAAACAGATCCTTCTTTTTGAACTTCTTTCTCATCCTTAATTTGAGATTTTGACCAGCCCACGATCTCCTTACCTGCTTTTGAGCTTGATGCATGAAGATCTTCCTCTTCATGAAATGTACTTTTTGGAGAAGCTAATGGGAAAAACAAGGCACGTTTTTACTGAATTAATCGTTTAATCGCTTCATTTTGGCTGGTAATGCTCTGAAGATGACTATCCGTTCAACCTTGAGGAATATCAAAAGCCTTCTGTTTTTGTATAATGTTGGATAGTTCCTCAGCAGAATTACATCTATTCAATTGCGCGATAAGACGCTCACGCATTTCTTTAGCTAGTTTAAACGCTTTCGCTTCACCCTGTTGACGCTTTCCCATTACATCCTCCTAAGCAAAATAAATATCAAATGCGCTCAATTTACACTCCATGAAAAAATACCAGAAAAATTAAAATAAACACACATTGACTGCCCCAAACAAATTCAATTTGAATCAAAAGAATGCATCTATTGATGAATTAAAAACAAGCATATGATATTATTTTGCGCACATTTGTCAGGTCTACCTTGTTTTATAAATAAAAAATAGATGGTATCCCGTATGTATTCAAAAACCGATAATAATCCTATCGTCGATAATCAAGTATTTCAGGAAATGGTTGCTACTGAAAAGTCTTATAATCAATTCTATAATAAACAAGTAGCTCCTAAAAATGATGAAGCGAGATGATTTAATGACAACAAATCATATAACATACGATTTTCGAGTAGTTTGCAGTCCTGATTTATGATAAAATTGCGTTCATTTTCTCAAGACACAAAATTAGGGATGCAAGACAAAAACAGCCAATTTGAGCAACGCAAACACGGCCTTATGAAACTTGCGTTAATGCCGGCTTATTAAGGAGAAAGCATGCCTTTAGGTAACACTGATCAACTGTTTCGCGGTTTTTCAAAACTCTCTCGCGAAGAGCGTTTCAAACGCTTATTAGCATTAGGAGCAATCACTCCAGAAGACATTGCTTTTCTTAAAAGTGGTGGTGTAAAAGATTTAGACTTAGCCGACAAACTGATTGAAAACGTCATCGGTTATTTTCAACTCCCCTTAGGTGTCGCAACCAATTTTAATATTAATGGCCAAGATTATGTGATCCCAATGGCTGTCGAAGAAACATCCATTATCGCAGCCTTATCGAAAACAGCAAAATGGATAAGGCAATGTGGTGAAATCAAAACCTGGGTTCAAGGAGAATGCATTTTAGGCCAAATTCAACTGGCAAAAGTAACTGATTTTGCTCGTTTTTCTCAAATTTTTCATGAAAATCGTGCTTATCTAATTAATAAAGCGAATAAAGATGTTGCTGAAAATATGGTCAAACGCGGTGGCGGTGTGATTGATTTGCAGTTACGTCAACTGAGACGAGCTGATGGCTATGACATGGCTGTAATTCATTTAACCATGAACAGCTGTAATGCTATGGGTGCCAACATTATTAATCAGGTACTTGAATATCTAAAAGCTCCCATAGAACAACTTACTGGTGAAGAAGTCACCATGTGCATTTTATCCAACTTGAACGATCAAAAGCTAACAACCGCACAAGTCACTCTCCATACCATTGATCCGGTTCTTGGCCAAAAATTACAAGAAGCATCGCTTTTTGCTGAAATGGATCCTTATAGGGCAGCCACACACAACAAAGGGGTAATGAATGGCATTGACCCTGTTTTAATCGCAACAGGAAACGACTGGCGTGCCGTAGAAGCTGGCGTTCATGCATATGCAGCTCGTGATGGACAATATCAAGCCATCACTCGTTGGCGCTATCAAGACGGTGTGCTGACAGGACAACTGACAGCACCTATCATTGTAGGAACGATAGGAGGAGTGACCTCACTCCACCCTACTTCCAAGATGTGCTTGCGCATGATGGACATTTCTTCTGCCAATCAATTATCGCAAGTCATTGCGGCGGTAGGACTTGTTCAAAACTTAGGGGCAATTAAGGCATTATGTAAGGAAGGAATTATTCAAGGCCATATGAAGTTACACATTGATAACCTCCTCTTGGCCGCAGGTGCAAATGAAAATGAAATGCCGCTCCTTAAAGAACATTTACAAAAATGGCTGGCCTTGCATAAAAGAATCAGCCTCAATAATGCTCTTGATTTACTGGCTAAAATCAGACAAGAGCCTATAGC
Source organism: Legionella sp. (assembly GCA_051657005.1). Classification (GTDB taxonomy): domain Bacteria; phylum Pseudomonadota; class Gammaproteobacteria; order Legionellales; family Legionellaceae; genus Legionella. The sequence continues at coordinate 7,055 of JBOFJV010000121.1, forward strand.
CATATGAAATTGTCAATTCCTGCAAAAACCTTTTTATTAGGTGAGTATGCTGCTATAGCAGGGGCTTCAGCCATTGTTTTGACAACATCGCCCTGTTTCGAACTGACGCTTTCACCACCGGCAGGATTAACAGGCATCCATCCTGACTCTCCGGCTGGTCGATGGTGGCAACAGCAATTACATGCTCACAAAGAAGGTCTGACTTGGCACGATCCCTATGCAGGACGAGGTGGTTTAGGTGCATCAAGCGCACAATTTTTAGGTAGCTATTTAGCACGATGTTTTCTTGAGCATAAAACACCTTATTTAAATCATATGCTCGATGCTTATTATCAATCGTCCTGGATGGGAAAAGGTTTAAAACCGAGTGGATATGATGTAATCGCACAAGCACAACAAGGATGTGTTTACATTAACAAACAAAAGGAACTAATTAAATCCTATGCTTGGCCTTTTGAAGATGTGTCATTTTTTCTCATTCATACCGGAGTAAAACTGGCGACGCACCATCACTTGCAGGATACGTCCATGCCTGATCGACTGGATTTTTTATCGTCACTGGTTGATGAAGCCGAACACGCTTTTGAAAAGGTTGATTCTAAAAAGCTAATCGCTGTAATTAATGCCTATAATCAAGAATTAACTCATTTAAATTTAGTTGCGGAACACAGTCTTGCTTTAATTAACCAATTTAAAGAGTATCCGAAATTACTTGCTATCAAAGGTTGTGGTGCTTTAGGTGCTGATGTTTTGCTGTTGATAACCTCAAGCAAACAAGCCCCTATTCTCTTTGAACAATTAAGACATAAATGGACAATCATAGCGACAGAAAAAAATATCTTTTTACAAGATCCTTTAATAAAGAGCTAATAATAAGGCTTTCTCCTTTAAAAAAGGGGCTCTGCACCAATTAAGGGGGCACTTTAATCAAATTATTCTAGACTAAGTCATTGATTTAGGGAACAAAAGGAGATTAAAGTGCCGAAGTACAATCTTATCATAAATTTACCTGGATTTTCCATAGTAAAAGTGAGCGGATATCAACCATTAATATTAGATGTAAGCTATAACCGATTAGCCCGTTGTAGTCATTGTCAAAGTAAGAGCGT
>JBOFJV010000122.1:0-2190 GCA_051657005.1 Legionella sp.
CCACATACAGCCCAAGGCTAAGTACGAAATGCGCTCGGTCGCGCTTTCCCGGTAGCACTTTCAGATACTAGCGGTCGTGCACTTTCGTGGCGCACTTCAATTTTTTTCTAAATATAGTTCGTTCACCCCTGTACGACACACAGTGGCGTATAGGGGTGAGTAGTTACCCAAAGGCTTCATATAAGAAAAATTTTGCATCATTTTGATATTCAGTTCCATTAATTTTTGCATGGGAACCTCTAAATTATTAAAAACTTTTTGATCAATAAATTGATTTTTCATGAGCATCTCCTTATGTTGCATTGCACAATTCAAGATTAGTTATTATCTTCTTATTTGTCAACTGATGTTGTTTGCTTATCCTGGAATAGAGCAAATTGTGTTTTTCACTTCGTCAACAATTTGATCTGATTTGGTTTGCGAAAATAAACCGACTCTACCTGTTAGATGATAGTTAACTCCTAAAGCAACAAGATAGCAAACTCCCAAAAGGCATACAATAGAAGTGATCTCCGCGATTAGCCAATTTGCATCTCGATGTTCGTGCAATACATCTTTTGCTTTACTAATCTGGCGTAAGCATTTCTTTCGATATGCAATCAATAAGAGCGGATCTGGGTTTTGTTCAAGAGCTTCCGTATTACGCTTTAACTGTTGTGCCAATTTATCTGCTTTGGCACTAGCATCTTCAAATCCGCGATCTTTTAGTTCAACTGATTTTTTAGAGAGTTTTGCCAATAAAGGATAGATGGTTTGAAGTTGTTTTTTAAATCGTATTTCATATTCATCAATTTTAGTTTTTGAAAGCTTTTGAACACTCTTCAATTGATATTTTTTTACATCAATTTTTGAAAACTGTGCAAAGGCGTCATCAAGAGTAATACGCTCCGAAGCATCTTCCTTTAGAAGCCCACTGAGGCAGTGTCTTATAAGTTCTTTATCCTTTCGAAATAATTTCACTTGGGGATCTGAAAATAAATGCGCATTGGACGATTTTTTTTGAATTTCATCCCAAGAAACTTTATAGGAGATGTAGTAATTGTCATAATCATCCCCCCATAAATAACTCAATATTCTTCCTAACGCATAAGCATCAGATTGGGTCGTATATTTCGGAACTCCATTGTAATGTTCTGGTGCTCTATAAGCTGCAGTACCTACTCTGCGATTCTCCTGAAGCTCGCCAATTATTGCATTTCCATAATCAATAATTGTTACTTTTGGCGGTGACTGACTGAAATCAATCATCATATTTCCTGGTTTTAAATCACGGTGAACTAAACCTTTATCAATAACTTGCTCTTTTATGGCCTTAATCATTGCTATTGTGATTTCTAAACGTTTGTCTACAGTGAGTTCGGGAATAAGATGCGCTATTTTATAGCGTTTGTTTGGGTGAAATACTTTTTCTAAAGGGAATCCATCTACTTGCTTCATCACTAATAAGCTTTTTTTCCCATTACTGTTAACAAAAACAGGTTGTTTTACACCTAAATGTCCCGCCTGCAGTAAATTTTTATATTCCAGAAGTACTGAATTGCTCCGTTCGTTTTCATCATGTGATTCAATTTTTACAATGCGCTTTTTCCCTGTTTTTAAAAGGGGTTTACCCACATTGAATTGGAGCGTTCCTAATATGGGATAAACCAAGCCGTATCCACCTTCACCAAGCGGCTCTGCATATCCATCAAAAATTTCAAATCGTAGACATTGCTTCCCTTCTTTTCGTTGTCTTCTTAGTAGTGTTTTTGTGAAGCAAAAATTATATTGAATATGATTATACTCAAAGAAATACTCTTGATTCATCACCCACATATCATCAATATGCTGTCGATGAAGAAACTCATCGAGTGCCATCATCTCAACTGAGCTAAGAAATACGTCATTTATTTTTGTAGGATCTAAAACAATTTTATGCTGCATGGATCTAAATTTGTCACATATTTGAATAAGATGATGGATTATACAGCAATTTTGGTTTTCAGTTAACTTATATTTTTATTCAAAAAGCAATAGCCTAAATTTAGTTTTTTCATGTAGGATGAATAGGGATTTAGCTGGTAGAGTTAACCAGTCACCTGGCCAACCCCCCATTTAGAACCCATCGTGCCCTACTACGGCAATGGGCTCAAGACAATTTCATTACATACTCATACCTTATCAATCAGAACAATCGGTGCATTATTTTTG
>JBOFJV010000123.1:0-4827 GCA_051657005.1 Legionella sp.
ACAGAAGGGTTTCATCGTAAAATGAAACTAATTCAGCGAAGAGCTTATGGTTTTAGAAAATTTGAAAATTACAGAGTGCGTGTTAAGGTGCTCTGTGGGTGATTAGAGCTGCCACCTTAAATGGGAAAGAGCCAAAAAATCCTGATCTCTGTTTAATCGATGTTCGTGAACGTGAAGAATGGGAAGAGATACATATTCCTAATGCCATGCATATTCCCAAAGATCTTATCGCATCTTGTATTGAAACAAAGGTTCAGGATAAGAACCACCCCATTTACTTGCATTGTAAAGGTGGAGTCAGGTCATTGTATGCTGCTGTATCGTTGATGGAGAGAGGCTATGAAGAAGTGTTCTCTCTGGATGGTGGTATCATCGAATGGGCAATGTCGGGTTATCCCATAAAACAACCAAGCCTTGCTTTGTAACATATCGTCGTCATCGTCTGTGGTCTTATTCAGGAGATCCAGTACATTGCGCCACATCACCGGCTTTTTGCGGAAAGCCGCTGAATGTAGGTGGAAGGCGATACTTTTAACTTAGGCAGGTCAGTTGTTGTGCTACCCCTGTCCCTGACTGCATAAGGTCCGAAGGCAATGGAGTAGCAGTCTTGGCTGCAAATATACTTAAAGAACTCACTTTTGATTTCTCCCCTGCTTCTTTATTTTGCCTGGATAAATGAAGTAATTTTAAATCAAGTTTCGCTATTTTTTTACTAAATATTGCAAATCGTCCTCAACAGTGTAGCCAGGTATTTTTCCTGAAAAAAGCTGCTGATCACCCTCTAAATACCCTTTATCTGGATCTGAATCTCTATAGACATTTGCTTGCATAAAACTCCATATAGTCTTGTACATATCCAGTAAATCTCTATTATTAGGAAAATTCTCATTCGTAAGATTGAGTGATGTAGTTAATGCATTGAATAAGGTACTGTTCTCTGGGGCCAAAAACTTTTGGGTTACAATCCCTTGGTAACTTGCAAAAATTTGCGCACGAACATAAAAAGCATCCGCATTCAATATAATCGTTTTATCTTCGTGATCTGATTTATCAAGACTATCAAGAACAACAAGTAGATACCGGCATTGGATTGCCCTTTCTGGATAAACTTTATCCAGATGCCTTAGCCCCTTCTTAGTATTGTTCGGATCAAAACCAAAACTTTTAATTTCAGTTGCAATACTTTCTCTGATATTTTTTGCTAATGAATCATATTCTACATACTCAAAACCCATTTCTGCTCTCCTTAACTCCATGAATCGTGATTAGTAAAATTTATTCCATTGAAATGCAGTGTAAACTAATTCACACAACCAGTCATGCATTATCTTTTTACTTAGTTTATAATTTTTAGTCTTTAAATCAAAAAGATAGCTGCTTCTTTTAGGTCATTCATGCGACAATCGTCAACGAAGTAATCATGCCAACCCTTATTATCACCGGACAAAAAACGCTGTTCTTGTCTTTTAATTGCAATTTGATTACGTTAACTTACTCATTTTGTCCCTAAGAGAATAATTTATGCCAAACTGCATTTGTGCCATTCTTCTTTTGCTCTTTACTTTGAATTCTTTTGCACAAATTAATCAGCCCAAATTAGTTGTTCAACTGGTTATTGATCAATTACGAGGTGACTTAATTTTTCAACATCAACATCAATTTGGGCATGAAGGATTTAATTATTTATTAAACCACGCCATTGATTATCATAATACCCATCATCCTCATGCAAATACGACAACATGTGCTGGACATGCCACGATTGCAACAGGAAGTTTTCCTGCGCTACATGGCGTCATTAACAATGAATGGTATGACAGAAAAGCTCACCTCATGGTCTATTGTATGGAAGATTTAAAGACCAAAATAGTCCCCACCTCTCATACGCGTACCCTTATTTCTGGCCGCTCTCCTAAAAATTTATACACTTCAACCTTAAGTGATGAAATTATCCTTTCTCATAAGGGGCGTGCATTTGGTGTCTCCTTAAAAGATCGCTCAGCCATTACGCTTGCAGGTCATGCAGGTAAAGCATTTTGGTTTGACACCACAAATGGTGGTTTCATTACCAGCGATTATTATTTTACTGATTATCCTGATTGGGTTAAAAATTGGAATAAAAGCTACCATCCAACAGATTATGATTGGAGTCTCACCCGTCCTAAAGCAGAATATCAAAATGCAAATTCTCCAGGATTTCACCATGAAGATGAGCTTTTTGGTCAAACGTTCCCACATCATGTAACTCAAGCCCCAAATCCTGAATATTTTAAATCGTTATCAAGGACTCCAAAGGCAGATCAATTAACGGCAGATTTTGCGGAACGACTTTTAGCGGAGGAACATCTTGGCAGTAATCAAAATCAAACCGATTATCTAGCAATTAGCTTCTCCGCAGTGGATGCCATTGGCCACCAATTTGGCCCCAATAGTCTTGAGGCTGAAGACAATTTATTGCAGCTGGACAAAACATTGGCACATCTTTTAACAACCATCGATAAGCACGTAGGACTCAATAATGTACTGATTGTGCTTACTGCAGATCATGGAGTAAATGATGGTCCAACCTATCTTAAAATGCATCATCTGAATGAAATCAACCCCATTAATGTTGCAGAAATTGAGCCCTACATTCATTCCGTTTTGAAAAAGCACTATAATCTTCCAGAGCAAGCGTTAATGTCCATTACACCTCCATTCATTTATCTCGATCATAAAATAATTAACCAACATCAACTGAACCTTGACGCAGTAACCCATCATTTGGCGCAAACTTTAACTCTGCAACCGGGTGTATTTAAAGCATACGCCTTACCTATTACCAGCCTTCAAAAAGATTGGCTTAGCGCTAAGGTCAACAAAATGTATTTTCCTTACCGCGCTGGAGATATTTACCTTGTTCAAACCCCCAATCAATCCTATGGAACTCAAAGTAAAGATCGTGTCGCTCATGGCAGCCCTTGGCAATATGACAGTTACGTGCCTTTGCTTTTTGTGCATCCCAATTTTAAAGCGCAACACATTTTTCGCCCTACTTATACTACAGACATTGCTCCGACATTATCTGCTTTACTGATGATTAAAAATCCATCTGGCGCAGTTGGACAACCATTGAATGAAGTAGTGCAATCATTTCACTAAATTCCAGTCGTAGCCCGGACCCAGGGTTGCGGCTTCGTTTTCATTTAGGCTACACTGACCATATGAATGAAAAAAACACTAAAAACCAACCTGCGTCAGCGAGAAACATCTAATTAATGATTGAATTTAACACGAAAAACCTTTAATATTTCCACGAAATTTTTAGCGATATCATCATGAACAAACAAGCGATAATTATTGGGATTTCAGGCCCATCTGCATCAGGTAAAAGTCTTTTAGCAAACACCATTGTTAATGAGTTGGGCTCAGAACAAGTAGTGGTTATTTCTGAAGATGCCTATTATAAAGACAATGGTCATTTACCTTTCGTTGAACGAGAAACAATAAATTACGATCATCCGGATTCTTTTGATCATTCGTTACTTTGTGAACATTTACGAGAATTAAGGTGTGGTCAATCCGTTGATATTCCGATTTACTCTCATTCCAAACATATGCGCTTGCCTGAAACAAGAAGCGTTGGTCAGCATGCCATTATTATTCTTGAAGGTATTTTGCTCTTTACTGACAAAGAGTTACGAGAGCTCATGGATATTCGAATTTTTATGTCCACTCCGTTAGATGTCTGTTTGACTCGACGTTTAAAAAGAGATGTTGTTGAACGACATAGAACATTTGAATCGGTTGTCCATCAATATGAAACAACAGTCCGTCCCATGTACCTGCAATTTATTGAGCCATCAAGTCGCTATGCGGACATCATTGTTCCTCGTGGTGGAGAAAATAGAATCGCTATTGAAATGATTCAAGCAAAAATGCGTGAGCTATTAGCATTACACAGTAATTCAAGGAGAGCATAGTGGGATTTTTAGCGGGTAAAAAAGCACTCATTATTGGCCTGGCAAGTAATCGATCTATCGCGTACGGTATTGCCAAAGCATTTCACGAACAAGGGGCTGAATTAGCATTTACTTATCAAAATGAACGCTTACAAGAGCGTGTGGAGTCAATGGCGGCTGAATTCAATTCTACGCTAACCTTTCCCTGTGATGTTGCTCACGATGAAGAAATCCAGACCTTATTTTCTAATCTGCGCAAGAATTGGGATAACTTAGATATTCTAATTCACTCAGTTGCTTATGCGCCAGCGGATCAAATTAGTGGTGACTTTGTTACGTCATGTACTCGAGAAGGATTTAAAATTGCTCATGACATTAGTGCATACAGTCTCATTGGCTTGGCCCAAGCCGCTTTACCAATGATGGAAGAAACTCAAGGTTCACTTTTAACACTAACCTATTATGGTGCTGAAAAAGCAGTACCCAACTATAATGTGATGGGCGTGGCTAAAGCAAGCCTGGAGGCTTCGGTACGCTATTTAGCAGCCAGCCTAGGCCCTAAAGGTTTACGAGTCAATGCCATCTCAGCGGGCCCGATCAAAACACTTGCTGCTGCAGGCATTAAAGATTTCCGTAAAATTCAAAACGCTTATGCCAACATTACACCACTTCATAGAAACGTCACTATTGAAGAAGTCGGTAATACTGCTGCATTTTTATGCTCAAATCTCGCCTCAGGCATTACTGGCGAAGTAGTCCATGTAGATGCTGGTTATCATGCGGTATCGACTATGAGTGATTTAACCTAATTTAATGTGAGATCATTGTAGCCTGGGTGCAGCGCAGCGGAACCAGGATTTATTGATTTAATTCAGAGTCCCTGGTT
>JBOFJV010000124.1:0-2443 GCA_051657005.1 Legionella sp.
CCCGACAATTTGGTGGCAGGAAAAGGAATTTTAACGGCGAGCGCTTCTGGGCTCGTGGCTATGCTGTTTCTACCGTGGTTTTTGAGGAATCTAAACTTAGGGAATATATTCAAAATCAGGAGCAGCTCGATAAAACGAGCGGTGCTGATGAGAAAGGTAATTTTTAAAGTGAGTTTGAACTAATCGCCGGCAGCCCTTGGGGCTGCTCACCACCGTCAATCCACCTGCTTTGCGGGTGCGGTCTGACTGCCAATATCATCAAAACCAAAATTATCATAAAAATTTACAGAATATGGGGGTATATATCGTAAAAAGTACTTCCTTTGAGCATGATGCCGCGAATAATGACTAAAAAGTGTGTGGATGGAAGCAAATTACCGATGAATTGACCCCATTCAGGCAGTCACCCGAAAGGAAACATAAAGCCTGAAAATAGTAATGAGGGAATGAAATAAAAGGAGGTTGCTTGAGCTGCCTGGATTTGGTTATCTGCAACCGTAGAAAAAGTAATGCCCAGTGCAAGATTAGCGATAATAAAGGTAAAGCAACAGGCTAAAAGCAAAGTAAGGCTCCCATGAATGGGAATTTTGAAAACAAAATAAGCTAAAGCAAGAATGATTAATGATTGGATATAAGCCACGATAATGTAAGGGACAAGTTTACCAAATACTATTTCCATGGGTCTTACAGGTGTCGTAAGCAAAATGTCAATCGTACCTCCTTCGCGCTCACGCACCACAGATAATGCAGTGACTAAAACAAGTGTTAAGGATAAAACGGCACTTAATAGTCCAGGGACAATGTTATACTGAGTAACGCGATCTGGATTGTATTTCGAATGGACAACGACATCTACGGGTAGCATGCTCGTGCGTAAATATTCTAAAGCACCACTGAAGTTTTGAAAAAATTAGCCATGACTTCATTAAATGCCGAGAGTGCATAACTGACCGTGGCGGGGTCGGTTGCGTCCGCTTCAATGAGAATTTGCGGTCTATCGCCTCGAATTAAATCTCTATGAAAATTAGGAGGCATATAAATAGCAAATAGTGTTTTTCCTCTTTTGAATAAATGATTAATTTGTCCTGGAGTGTGGAAGCCAGGTAAAATATTAAAATAGGAGGTAACTTGCAAGTCATTAATAATGCTTCGTGTAATGGCGCTGTCATTATGGTTCACGACAACAGTCGGCAGGTGTTTGTGTTTATCATTGATTGCGCATGCAAATAATATGGTTTGAATTAAAGGAATAAAAAATATCATAGCGCCGGTGACTGGATCGTGCATGAGCTCTTTAATTTCTTTGATGATAAGTGCCAATGTGCGCGTAAATGAGAAATTTAATCGCATTTTTTTACTTCATGCTCCCTGATTAAACTAATAAAAGCATCTTCCAAACTCGGAGTAATTTTCGTCCAATGATAATCTTTAAAAGGGGCAATACTTGCTAAAAAGCGCTCCTCATTTTTACCACTCACGTGCAACACATCACCAAAGAACGCTACTTGATCGATACCAGGTGTTTGTTTCAAAACTCGTGATAACTCAATTAAATCCTCACCTCTAACCATCCAGGTTGTTAATCCTGCTTTATTAATAACATCCATCATTGTGCCTTCAGCAATTAAACTTTGGGATAGATAAACCAGGTAAGTGCAGCGTACTGCTTCATCCATGTAATGGGTACTAATTAAAGTGGTGATATTATGTTCCGATAATACAGAAAGCTCATCCCAAAAATCGCGGTTGGCACTTGAATCCATACCTCCTGTGGGTTCATAGAGAAGTAAAAGCTTGGGCTTATGTAAAATACAGGTAGCTAAAGATAAGCGTTGCTTCCATCCGCCTGATAGATTTTTTGCAAGCACATTTTTGTATTCATTTAAGTTAAATAGATAAATCATCTCTTTTATTTTAGAGGCGCGTTTTTTTACTCCATATAAGCTCGCAACAAAATCAAGATTGTCATAGACGGTTAAATTGCCATAAAGACTAAATCTTTGGGGCATATAACCTATATTTTCTTTAATTTTGGCAAAATTATGAATAATATCGTAGCCTAAACAATGGCCACTACCTGAATCTGGAATAATCAATCCGCATAGCATACTGAGCGTTGTTGTTTTTCCTGCGCCATCATGTCATAGAAAGCCACAGATCTCACCTTCATGAAGTTAAAGACTAAAATCAATAACAGCCTTCTTATCACCGAAGCGCTTATTTAATTTGTCTACACTGATTACAGGTGATTTTTTTTTCGTAACTACTCACCCCTATACGCCACTGCGTGACGTACAGGGGTTAAAGAAACTGTACTCTAACGTTGATTGTTCAATGCCATAGCTACAGCAACCAAAGGATTTATTCCCTTATTTTGCATAGTTTGTAAATAACTGGAAATGCGACAATAAGCCTGGGCATATTTTTCTGTTCTGAAGCAACC
>JBOFJV010000125.1:0-4336 GCA_051657005.1 Legionella sp.
GGAATCACAGAAGGGTTTCATCGTAAAATGAAAATCATTCAGCGAAGAGCTTATGGTTTTAGAAAATTTGAAAATTACAGAGTGCGTGTTAAGGTGCTCTGTGGGTGATTAGAGCTGCCACCTTAAATGGGAAAGAGCCGAACATTTACAGGGGAGGAGTGGCGCGCTCTTATTTTTTAGCCAGGCGATCAAAGATATGCTTGGGAAGCAACAACCAATAGTGGCCTTCATTTTTCATATGCTCGCCTAAAAATGCAGCAAGCTTTCCAGAGCCCCAATAGATGTCACCGCGCATAAATCCACGTATTGCACCGCCATGATCTTGAGCAATCATCAATCGCTGCAGTTGTTTTTCATCTTCTTCTTTTTTAGCCGGACGTGTGGTATTCAACCATAGTGGCGCACCAAGTGGGATCCATTTTTTATCCACCGCTAGAGAGTAGCCTGGTGTTAAAGCCATTCCCTGAGCGCCAAGTGCCATAGGTTTTTTTACATCTTCAAAAAAAACAAATGATTTATTTTTACGGATAATCGTTTTTGCTTTTTCAGGATGTTTCTCTAAATAACGAATAATGGCTTCTTTAGACGCGTTATCTCGAGTCATAATGCCTTTATCGATCATCACTTTCGCAATTGAGGTATATGGCGCACCATTCTCTCCTGCATATCCTAGGTAGATATTTTCACCATTAGGCAGTTGAATGACGCCAGCACCTTCGATTTCTAAAAAAAGACGTTCTGCAGGACTATGGATCCAGGCAATCACTGGGGCTTTTTTCTTCAGAGCACCATTGTCAATTTGCTCACGCGTATATGAAGTTGAATACCCGCCCTTAGGTAATCCATAAATTGGTGTATTGTATTTGGCGCTTTGGGTTAAATTTCCTTTGATTTGTGGCGTGTAATAGCCAGTAAATACACCATGAACAGGTTTTCTTTGTTCAAACTCGATCGGATGAAACCACTTCTCGAAAAACGTTTTTGCTGATTCGTCAGTAACTGACTTCAGCGCCATAGCCGCTTTACACGCAGGATGCCAATCGCGAACTTTTAAGCGAATGTGTTGCGTACCAATTGAATGAGATGGAGATTGTTTCAAAAACGTCTCGCATGAGGTCTGAAATGCGATTAAAGACTTTTTCACATCGGCTTGATCCCATCCAGGCAACTCATCAAACGACACTTTTGCCAAGGCAAGATTTTTGCTTTTTATAATCACCTTTTTTGTTGCGTGTTTAGGTGCCGCACTTTTCTTGGCAACTACTGCCTTGGGAGTACGCTTAGGTTTTGGCAGAGACGGTGGCGAATCATTTTTCGCTACAGCTTTTGCACTATTTTTTACGGTCTTTACAGCTTCAGTTTGAATAACTTCTTCGTGAAGATTTTTAACATGTATGGGTTTCTCTTGAACCTTTGACTTCTTATGAAGCGGCAGTCCAATAAAACTGAATGTAAGGCAACTAATACCGATTAGTGTGTAAATTAATTTCCTATTCATAGTTGCGCAAGGTTTACATAAGATGAAATTGAAATCAACACTTTTTAGTGTTTTTTGGTAAAAACAAATCAATTTGGTATGTTTCAATACCATTTAGATCAAAAAACAACAAAAAATAAAGTAATTTTATTCGCGACCACAGGCCAATAAAATACCTATCTGACTATTTGTAATTCAAATTCAAGCCTCAATGCGTCCTCTTTTATCATCATTGAATCAAAAAGAGTTCGCTTAAAATTCCTCGATGAACTGAGTATAATAATTCGAATCCACTATTCAAATACATCCACCATATATGCATACCTTTTTAACAACAGAACGGCTAATTGTGACTGTCCCTCAATTAAATGAGATTGATGAAGTATTAAAACTGCAATCTGATCCCGAAGTAATGAGATATATCAGCGATGGAATACGCACAAGAGCTGTTGTTGAATCATTTTTGGACGACTAGATTGCCCATTACATGAAACACGGGTTTAGCTTTTTTCAGTATATGAACGTGAATCATCCCATTTTATTGGTCAGGCAGGCTTAGTCTATTTAAATTTTGATGACACACAGCCACTTATCGAGGTAGCGTTCCGCTTGCATCACAACACTTGGGGCAAAGGCTATGCAACCGAACTGATCAATGCTTTAATTCTATGGGCTTTTCAACATCTACTCATTCAAAAATTGATTGCCGTAGTACATCCTGAAAATACAGGATCACAAAAGGTGCTCACCAAAGCTGTAATGGTCCATGCTGGCACAATCAACTACTGGAATAAAGAGGTGCAGCGCTTTGAAATAATGAATCCTGAAGGCCTATCTAATCCGCATACGCACAAAAATTTTCTTCCCAAGAGCATTAAAAAGAGTTTGATGTTCGTAATGTAATGCGATTTGTCTTATATCAAGCCGAGAAATAATTTTCATCATGGTCGTATTATTAATTTTTCGTTGTTGTCTTAAAGCGCGTAATTCTTGATGCGCTCCTTCTAAGGCAGCATACCGTAACTGTCGCTCAAGGGTTAACGCCATGATACTCTCGTGCTTTTCACTTTCAGTACCATGATTTGAGGTAATTACTTGATTAAACGAGATCATTAATTTAGTGGCAGCCTGAACGCACAAAGCACGTTCGCGTTCGCTGATTTCCTCACACAAGCTCTTCATTTTTGTTTTAATTGCTTCAACTGCCGCATGAGTTAATGCAATGACCGCCTCCTTTTCTTCATCTTGATCATGTTTGTGAATCAAAGTTTTCAAACCATGGGTAATTAAAGGCAACAGCAAGCTGCTGATTAATAAAGAGCAAAGAACAACACCAATCACAAGAATAATTAACAGTTTACGCTACGGAAAAGGACTTCCATCCAGCAAATGCGGTAACGACAAAATCGCGGCCAATGCAATTGCGCCACGAACCCCACCTAAATAAAAAGTGCCAATAATTTTTAGATTAGGAAAACGCCAGGAGCTGCGCTTACGTCTTGAGATGAGGGCTTCAAAGGGTAAGGTTAAATAAATCCACACGGTGCGTAATAGAATTAGAGTCACCGTAATAAGGACAACGATCATGATGTATTCAGATAAGCTGTAACCTATTTTATCCAGGAATTTGATCACATGAGGCAAATACAATCCTAAAAGGATAAAGATAATTCCATTTAAAGTAATATCAAGAACCCCCCAAACAAAATGGCCTTCAATACGCATTTTAGCCATAGTCCTGTCCAGGAATCCGGCCCTATCCACAGTAAAACCAGCAGCTACAGCCGCCAAAACACCTGAAAAGCCCAATTGTTCGGCAACAAGATATACGGTAAAAGGCAACAGCAATAAGAGTAAATTTTCAGTCGTGGTCTCATGGACGCTATGTTTAGTAAGCTTTCCCAAAACGGAAATAAACACATACGTGAGAATCACCACTACAACGATCCAGCCAAGACCAATAAATAATAAGCTCAATAAGGCGCTTTTCAATGAAAACACCCCTGTTAACATTGCTGCAACCGCTAATTTAAATGAAACCAGACCCGAGGCATCATTTAACAATGCCTCTCCTTGCAAAATATGCATAATCATCTCGGGAATTCGAGCGCCAGCAGTCATCGAACGCAGTGATACAGCATCTGTTGGCGACAACGCTGCTGCTAATGCAAAAGCCGCGGGCAAAGGAATCATTGGAATCAACCAATGGACTAAATAACCAATTCCACCCACGGTAAAAAAGACTAATCCAAACGACAGCATGACAATAGGTCGCCTGTAGAGAAAAAACTCTCGCTTAGGGAAATGCCAACTGTCGTTAAATAATAATGGTGGAATAAACAGCAACATAAAAAGCTCTGGATTAAATCCTACATCAACGGTAGGAAATAAAACGGCAAGCAACGTTCCTAGAGTAATTTGAATTAATGGCGTGGGTAGGAAAGAAACAAAACGGGCAATCACCACAGAGATCACCATTAAAAAAATAAGAATCAAACAAATCAACACGCCTTCCATTACTTTTGTCGCCTCCTGGGATTATTTGGGTTTAATGAATTATTTTTTGTAAATAGACTCAACTGTATGGGGCAATTAATTGGCTCTTTCCCATTTAAGGTGGCAGATCTAATCACCCACAGAGCACCTTAACACGCACTCTGTAATTTTCAAATTTTCTAAAACCATAAGCTCTTCGCTGAATTAGGTTCATTTTACGATGGCACCCTTCTGTGATTCCATTTGATTTACTAAACCGCCACATTATGGCGACTTCATCTTTCCAAGCTCCCATGGTCTTACCCAATGAAGCTAAAGCCTTAAAAGCACTTTGCTTTAATTCAGTCAGCATGCCTAAGAAGG
>JBOFJV010000126.1:0-7605 GCA_051657005.1 Legionella sp.
AGTTAAAGTCATCTGTATGGACTTAAGTAGTACCTATCGGTCTATTGTAAAAAAATACTTGCCTAATGCAATGATAGTTGCCGATAGATTCCATGTGATTCGTTTAATTAAACATCAATGTATGATGACTTACCGAGAGCTCTCCAGTGAAATAAAAAGCAATAGAGGTATCTTAGCCTTATTGATAACTAGGCATGATAACCTGAGTGAAGAAAAGAAGGCTAAAAGAGATGCATTTTTAACTCAAAATCCGGCTATCGATGCAATCTATCAATTCCAACAACAACTTCATTCTCTTTTAATGAAAAGAGCATTTACACAAAAGGCATGTCGTAAAGTAATACCTACCTTCTTAGGCATGCTGACTTAATTAAAGCAAAGTGCTTTTAAGGCTTTAGCTGCATTGGGTAAGACCCTGGGAGCTTGGAAAGATGAAGTCTCCAGAATGTGGCGGTTTAGTAGATCAAATGGAATCACATAAGGGTTTCATCGTAAAATGAAAATCATTCAGCGAAGAGCTTATGGTTTTAGAAAATTTGAAAATTACAGAGTGCGTGTTAAGGTGCTCTGTGGGTGATGAGAGCTGCCACCTTAAATGGGAAAGAGCCGAATATTTTTTATCTCTTTATCTGTTAATTTAAGTTGATTGATGAGAGAATCACAGTGATTTTTGAAAAACTGTACCAGTTTGCCTCTTGGTATAATTTTAAACAATTTTAACCTCCAATAGTTAGCTGGTTAGGTGTGTATTGACCGCGCATTATAGCATGTAAATATTTTAAATGTACTTTTTTAGGTCTCAAGACCTTTTGAGTTTTTTCTTATTTGAAATCAGTCCTGAATTTAATTTTTTGGTGGATATTACTATCTGATTTCAATAGATTACAACAATAAACTCAAAGGAATATTGCTCTTTGAGTTCCTGGATGTATTCAGGTTTGTAAGAGAAAATCTTAATATGGAGATTATTACAACACCGGAGCGCTTGGTCATAAATTAAAACTGCTCTGGATTGGCGAGAACCCAGTGCGCTTTATAGCTTGCGGGAATGTCTGAGCCTAAGAGCTGGCCTGGTGTCAGGTAATCATAAATTTCATTAAAAGACTTAACTTCCTGGACGCTCACCCGTCTCATAATATGGCTGGGTTTCAAATCACTTGGATTGTCTAATCCTAAAGATCCTACCATTTCAAGAAATATTTTCATGGTGTTCTGATGAAAATTTGCGACTTGGTGTTTTTTCTGATCAACGACCAGGCCATATTGCAAACGTTTGTTTTGAGTGGTTACACCGGTTGGGCAGGTATTGGCATTGCATTGTTTGGTTTGCAAGCAACCTGTAGCCATCATCATTGCTCTTGCTGCATTGCACATATCGGCGCCTAAGGCGATATTTGTTACTAAATCAAATCCGTTGGCTACTTTACCACTGCAGATAATTCGTATTTTGTCGCGTACATTAATACCAACTAATGCATTATGTACAAACACCAGAGCATCTTCCAGGGGAGTCCCGATAAAATTAACGTATTCAACAGGTGCTGCTCCCGTACCGCCCTCTGCGCCATCGACAGTTATAAAATCAGGTAAAATATTCGTTTTTACCATGGCTTTGCAGATGCCAAGAAACTCATCCCTGCGCCCCAGACACAATTTAAATCCAATCGGTTTTCCGTGGGATAAGTCACGTAATTTTTTTACGAAATAAAGGAGTCCTTCAGGTGTCGTAAATGCGGTATGAGCCATTGGTGATACGACGTCATGACCCATGGTTACTTTTCTTACTTTAGCGATTTCTTCGGTTAATTTGGCGGCAGGTAAAATACCTCCGTGCGAGGGTTTTGCACCTTGCGATAATTTAATTTCTATCATCTTCACTTCTTTGCGGTTTGCCTCTACAGCAAATTCCTGCTCATCGAAGTTCCCTTGTGCATCCCGGCAACCAAAATAAGCCGTTCCAATTTGAAAGACCAGATCGCCACCTTGTAAATGGTATTTACTTAATCCTCCTTCACCGGTACTTTGGTAAAAGCCCCCAATCTGAGCGCCTTTGTTCATCGCCATAACGGCTTTTCCAGAGAGTGCTCCAAAGCTCATACCAGAAATATTCAATCGAGATGCATTATATGGTTGCAAACAATCAGGACCACCAACAACAATGCGTGATTCAACTTCTGTATGATGTTTCGGCGCTAAGGAATGCAGTGCCCAGGTGTAGCCGATACTTAAAATATCGCGCTCTGTACCATAAGGGACTGTATCACGCACATTTTTGGCACGCTCATAAATAAGAGAGCGTGTTTCACGATTGTAGGGAAGTTCGCTTTCGTCTGTCGCAATGAAATATTGTTGAATTTCGGGTCGTAAAAATTCCAGGAAATAACGCACATGACCTAAAACAGGAAAATTACGTAAGATGGTATGCTTTCTTTGAATTAAATCATAAATCCAGATTAGAATAATGGGGATGAGGAAGCCCAAAAACCACTTTATGCTGTGTATCATGGCGAAAAGAGCCAATGTAATTAATAAAATAACTCCAAAGCCTATATACCATTGGCGTCTCATTTTTTAAGTCCTTTTATGGGCTGTCTATTAGTTTATTATTTTGCTCAAATGATGTAATTCATCGGTTTCGATGCGGTAAAATCAGATCATTTGTGCTTTAGCTCTCTTAGCGAAAAATTATTAATCTGTTTCCGGGATACGCTCCATGTCGCCACTGACCATTTTATTAATTTTATTTTCCAAAGAGTTAATAAATTGGGTGACTTGATGTTGTTGATGCACTTGCCTGTTTTTACATAATACTAATTCATGACTGATATCAAGAGCCGCAAGCAACAAAGTATGGAAGTTATCCAATTGCTTTGATTTCTTTTTATTAGTAAGTATTTGATTATTTAATTTTTGTACGGCAAGAAGCAAGTTGGCTTCTTCGCCTTCTGGACATTTAATTTCATAAGTTTGATTGAACAATTTAATAGTACACGATTTCATCTGGGTCATGATAATAAGACTTTTCCAATTCCATAGAGCTATATGAATAGTAACAATTTTGCTTGCAAGCAGCAATTAGTGGGGTGAACGTGTGCGATAAATCGGTTATCATGGTGTATTTTTTATAAATGAGTTGAGTATGTCTGGAGAAAGAGAACATTTGCATTTACCCAATTATGAGGAATTTGCGGAAACGATTACTATTTTGTCATTGCAAGTATCTGCCAGTTTGTTGCATGGAATGATGTGTGGCTATCTTTGTGCTGGTGCAGATGAGCAAGGCGAGGCATATATCCGTGCTTTGTTAAATAATAAAAAGGATGAAACGAGTCGTAACGCTGTTTTAGCGATGTTTGCTGTTTTTTCTATTAGCCAGCAACAGATAACGAGTTTCGATTTTGAATTTGAAATGTTGCTTCCTAGTGACCAAGAGTCTTTACTGATTCGTGCACAGGCATTTAGTGAGTGGTGTGAAGGTTTTACGCAGGCATTGACGCTGACTGGTATCGGCGTTGCGCAATTATATGAAGAAGAAGCACAAGATGCGTTACAGCATCTTATTGAATTTGCAGAACTTGATTGCGATACTTTGGATGTTGATGAAGAAGATGAGCGTGCATTAATGGAAGTCAGTGAATACGCACGCATGGCCGTGCTTCGTTTACATAATGATTTAATTCTCAACGAAAAGGAACGTGGCGGTGGTACTGGAATAACCCATTAAAAGGATGTTGCGATGATTTCCAAACAAGAATATCAAACCCGAAGAAGAAAGTTAGCACAACAGTTACCCGCAGGGAGTGTTGCTGTTATTGCTGCTGCTCATGAAACGTTACGTAACGGGGATGCTCATTACCGTTTTCGTCAAGACAGCAATTTTTATTATTTAACCGGGTTTAATGAGCCAGATGCATTGTTAGTGCTTATCGCAGGAGATGATGCTCAAAGTATTTTATTTAATCGTCCGCGCAATCCCCTGGAAGAGCAATGGACTGGAACACGTTTAGGTCAAGAAGGCGCTGTGTCTGAGCTTGGCATGCATGCCGCATTTCCTACAGAACGCCTAACTGAGGAATTGCCCAGGTTATTCAGTGGAAAATCGTCCATTTATTATGCCATTGCGCGTAATCCCGAGTTAGAACGAATCATCAGAAAGGCGTTGTTGGTGCTTAAATGCCAAGTTCGTCGTGGTGTAAAAACACCAGAAAGTTTATGTGATATCGAGCCTATTTTAGGTGAGATGCGTTTGTTTAAAAGTGATGAGGAATTGGATTTGATGCGTCGGGCAGCCAGTATTTCAGTTAAGGCACACGCGCAAGCAATGCGTCGTTGCAAACATTTGGAACATGAATACCAACTGGAAGCCGAACTGACTTATGAATTCAGTCGTCAAGGTTGCCGCAGTGTTGCCTATGATTCTATTGTTGGGAGTGGGGAGAATGCCTGCATTTTACATTACACTGACAATAAGAAGCCTTTACAAAAAGGTGATTTGGTTCTTATTGATGCAGGTGGTGAGTATGAAAACTATGCTGCCGACATCACTCGCACATTCCCTGTGAATGGCACGTTTAGCCCAGAACAAAAAAGCATTTACGAATTAGTACTCAAGGCGCAAAAAGCAGGTATTGCGGCGGTGAAACCTGGCGCTTTGTGGAATACAGTGCAACAGACAATGGTTGACATTTTAACTGATGGTTTGTGCCAGTTAGGTATTTTGCAGGGTGAAGTTAAGGAATTAGTTGCCAAAGAAGCGTATAAACCTTTTTACATGCATAATTCAGGGCATTGGCTCGGATTGGATGTTCATGATTGCGGTCTTTATAAAATAGATAACACCTGGCGACCTTTAGAACCAGGAATGGTTTTAACGGTTGAACCGGGCTTGTACATCAGTTCCAATATCCCGGGAGTCGATAAACGATGGCAGGGGATTGGTGTTCGCATCGAAGATGATGTAGTGGTAACGAAGACCGGACATGAAGTGTTGACTGCAGCATTGCCTGTAGACGTGCATGAAATTGAGGCGTTAATGCGTGATTAATAAAGAGATCGACATACTGGTTATTGGTGGTGGAGTGACAGGCGCCACCTTAATGCTTGCCTTGCAAGGATTAGGCTTTCGTACTTTATTAGTAGAAGCCAAGCCATTTAGTGTCAAAGTAGATCCTGAGTTTGATGCGCGGTCGCTGGCGTTATCACCAGCAAGTCAACGTATTTTAACCATGCTGGGGGTTTGGGATCTTCTCAAAGTTCATGCTACGTCCATTGATTTGATTCATGTTTCGGATCAACATCATTTTGGAACCTCACGTTTGCACGATAAAACACAGGGCTCATTGGGCTATGTGGTTGAAATGCAATACATCAACCAGGCTTTGCATCAGTTATTACCTCAAGATCAGATTATGGCTCCCGCGAGCTTACAGTCTTTGGATTATGAAAACCTCTTGGCGGTCATCCGTACTGAGTCAGGAGGGGTGAGTATTACGCCTCATCTGATTGTTGCAGCGGACGGTGCTCAATCGGAAGTACGTCGATTGTGTAATCTGACTGCCCAGGTTAAGCATTACAACCAACATGCTCTGGTTGCTAATGTGGGACTAACCAAACCCCATGAGCATAGTGCTTACGAACGTTTTACTGCACATGGTCCGTTGGCGCTTTTGCCCATGCCAGGACAACGTATGTCTTTGGTTTGGGCTGTTCCTCCTAAAGAGGCGGAGCATTTGATGTCGTTATCGGATGCTGAATTCTTACGTCAATTACAACAGGCTTTTGGTTATCGTTTGGGTCGTTTTGCCAAGGTGGGGAAACGTTTTTCGTATCCACTGCAGCAAGTGTTAATGCCAATACAAGCCAAATGGCCAGTGGTTTTTGTAGGTAATGCGGCACACACGCTACATCCTGTAGCCGGTCAAGGGTTTAATTTGGGACTTCGTGATGTAGCCACTCTGGCTCAATGTATTGCAGAGCAAGGACTTAATGCAGAGATGCTGCGCCACTACGTGCAATTAAGAGCTCACGATCAAAAGACCATTACCCGTTTAACAGATGGTTTAATTCAAGTGTTTACAAGTCGTTTACCAGGTTTTGGTTGTGTCCGTGGTTTATGGCTGATGGCTTTTGATAATCTTCCAGTGTTGAAGCGTCTTTTAGCACGGTATGCACGTGGATTTGGCGGAGTTATTCCTGATTTGGTTTGTGAAATTGCTTTAAATTCTCAGGAGATGAAATGAGTCTGGAATTTAATGTCCTGGTTGTTGGCGGAGGTGTTGTTGGTTTAACCGCTGCTTTAGCCATGGCGCAACGCGGATATACCGTGGCAGTGATTGATGCTGGCCCATTAAAAGTAGATGTTTCGCATGTAGACGAGCGTGTTTATGCGATCAATCACGCATCACAACTTCTTTTACAGCAATTGGGAGCATGGCCTCATTTAGATAAAACGCGTATTTCTCCTTATAATCGCATGTACGTTTGGGACGCAGTGAGTGGGGCTCATATTGAGTTTGATTCACGCACCGTTGCTGAGCAAAATTTAGGTTTTATCATTGAAGAATCGGTATTGAAGCAGTCTTTATTAGAGCATGTTTCTTTGCAAGCGAATATTCATCTTTTTCCACATGCTTTAGTAGAAGATGTTAATACTGAAGATTGTGGCGTTCGTGTAGGTAGCAAAAAGCAGAGTTGGCAAGGACAACTATTAATGATTGCAGATGGAGCGCATTCACCTGTGCGTCAAAAACTGAAAATAGGATTAAATAGTTGGTCATATGAACAAAACGCGTTGGTAGCAACGGTTTCAGTTGAGAAGACGCATCAACACACTGCGTATCAAATATTTCGTCCCGATGGGCCCTTAGCGTTTTTACCGCTGGCTGATCCTCATCAATGTTCTATTGTATGGTCTACGGATCCAGAGCATGTAAAAAAATTAATGAGTGTTTCAGAGGCAGAATTTAATGAATCACTTACCCAGGCGTTTACAAAAAAATTAGGTCAGGTGGCCGTGAACGGTAAACGCCATCAATTTCCTTTGCATATGCGGCATGTCAAACAGTATGCTGGTGATCGATGGTTGCTTCTTGGCGATGCTGCGCATACCATCCATCCTTTGGCTGGCCTGGGTTTAAATGTGGGCTTAGCGGATGTGCGTTCCTGGATTCATTATTTTGATGTGGCACATGACACGCTTGTTTCTAAGAAAATTCTTGGTGCCTATCAGCGCGCGCGTAAGCATGAAGTGTGGCGAATTATCATGCTGATGGAATGGTTCAAGCGTTTATTTGGAAATTCTTTTGCCCCCGTTGTGTCATTACGTGGTTTAGGGTTAGGCTTCTGTAATGAGTTTACACCGATAAAAAGTCTATTTATTCAGCATGCACGTGGTATGGAATAGGCTTGTCGTTCGACCAAGATTCGATATCTCATGAATGCACCCCATAGCCGTCAGGTTAAGAAACAAAAGCAATCAAAAGTAGGTTGGATCTTGACACTTATTTTTAGTAATTTTTTATATGTGCATTATGCCGTCGTTGCGAGCCGTACGCGAAGCAACCCAGCGTCTTTTTGGGCTTCAAATGCACCTATTCGCTTTTTTAA
>JBOFJV010000127.1:0-1879 GCA_051657005.1 Legionella sp.
GTCGCCAGAATGTGGCGGTTTAGTAAATCAAATGGAATCACAGAATGGTGTCATCGTAAAATGAAAATCATTCAGCGAAGAGCTTATGGTTTTAGAAATTTTGAAAATTACAGAGTGCGTGTTAAGGTGCTCTGTGGGTGATTAGAGCTGCCACCTTAAATGGGAAAGAGCCAAATTATTCCTGGCTCATTCAACTTAAAATTTGAACACATTGCGTTCTTAATCAATGCCATTAAAAAATCAGGTATTGAAAGTGACATTTATCGCATGGCTTATGAGACAGCAAGAGCATTTATTAACCATTGTGGGCGTGCTTTGAAATGCTATTCAAGTGATTATGTGAAAGACAAGCTTTTAAATGAAGGGGAAACAGCTGAGTCAGTACTCACGGATTTATTCAAACACTTGTCACTCAATCGTCTGGGTTTGGACAATTCGTTGCTTACTGACTTTCCATGGCTTTATTTTGAAGCAAGAAAGTCGCAAGTAACCTCGTGGCAAAGCCCAGTTACGTTTTCAGGATATTATTATATTGATTCTGATCCCAGATTACTCATCCAACAAATGCGATCCATGGATTTTGCACGCTCTACTCGTTTACCTACTGACGGAGAACTCGCAAAAGTAAGCTCTCAAATGAGCTCTTATGCTTTTCACAGTAAAACAGTTCGCAAAGAGTTTGTTACAGCTCAAATCAAAGACGGTTGCGCCATTATGTACCAGGACGCTGCGTTCCGTCCGTTAAATCAAAGTGAAATAAAAATAGCCAGTGAATACATGGCAAAACACTCGAAGGTTAATTATAAAAATCAGAACCTCACTTTATGTGAAACCTTCTTTAGAGAGTGTGTTGCTGTTGAAGTAGATGGCAGCGCGCAGAAAAAGCGCCTCGATGCACTATTACTTCTTTTGTCCAACATCGACAATAAGCCTTATTACAATGACTTAGGTCAAGTGTTAGGATTGTTAATTCAGTATTCTAAAAAACAAAAAGGCCAACAAAAGTACTACACTTTAGAACAACTGACCAGTTGGTTAGACAGTCTGCTTGATCCAGTCCATATGGAAAATTCGCATTATCCAATCAATATCTTAACGATGATTTTGGATCTGCAACTACGTGACCATGAAGCTGAAACAAATTCAACGTTGTTAAACAGCGATTTAAATCAGCTAAAATCATCGATTACTCCAGATCAACTACGAAAAAATATTGTTGATATCGTTCGCTCGGAAAATTTGCCAGGTCAGTACAAACCAGTACTGGCGAAATATGCACTGCATTATGCTTATGATTATCGTTTTATTAATCAAGCGCGAGAAACCATAGAAAAACTTCATAAACAGGAAGTAAATTCCTCTTGGTTAACTGGAATTTGTGAGTTTATTGGCAGTCTTCAACAGCAAAACGAAACGGTTTATAACAATCGTATCAAAATTTTAAATCAGATTACACAGAATGCGGATAGAGTGAAAATTGATCCGACGTTATCTGAAGCCTGGCAAGCAACACAAATCAAATTAATTGAACTGTATCAGCAAAAAAATCCAAATTTTGATTTAGATGAAATCGATACATTTGAAATGCGCACCAGCGAGCTTCCTAAAGATGCTTACATTCGCATGATTCTTCTTCAGGCACTCACTGATTTAGATATAACCAAAACAGAAGAAAATCTGAAAGCAATTCAGTCAGACCGCACCCGCAAAGCAGGTGGCTTGGCGGTGGTGAGCAGCCACAAGGGCTGCCGGCGATTAGTTCAAACTAACTTTAAAAATTACCTTTCTCATCAGCACCGCTCGTTTTATCGAGCTGCTCCTGATTTTGAATATATTCCCTAAGTTTAGATTCCTCAAAACCCACGGTAGAAACAGCATA
>JBOFJV010000128.1:0-11486 GCA_051657005.1 Legionella sp.
CTTACAACTTCCTTTGCCTACGCTTAACCATACGCGTTACCACATACAGCCCAAGGCTAAGTACGAAATGCGCTCGGTAGCGCTTTCCCGGTAGAACTTTCAGCTACTAGCGGTCGTGCACTTTCGTGGCGCACTTTGAAAAAATTTTACTAATGCCTGCAATTTTTCAGGGTGACAAATTTTGGAAAATATTTCAATACCTTGAACTTTTACCCTAAAAAACAGATAATTTAACAAGAGAGTTATCCACTAATATTCATATGACAAACCACGTCAAAAAGGCTTTAAGAGATACAATGAAAGAAAGACGCTCGAAGCTGTCTGTTTCATACAGCACTACCTCTTCGCATCAAGTGTGTACTCGCATTCGTTCACTAGAACCATATAAGCAAGCTCAAAAAATAGCGTTGTATTTTGCTGCAAATGGCGAAATTAATTTAGAAGAATTGTGGAGTAATGCACTATTACACAAAAAAATCTGTTACTTTCCTGTCATGAATGACGACTTAACCCTTTCTTTTTTGCCAGCAACAACAACTACTCCGTTGAAGAAAAGCCGTTACGGAATTTTCGAGCCCGATGTGAGTGCTGATTTAGCCATTTCTGCAGAAGAATTGGATTTAGTGTTAATCCCTTTGGTTGCCTTTGATGTCTACTGCACGCGCCTCGGTATGGGCTCCGGCTGCTATGATCGCACGTTTAAAGACAGAGAAAATTGCCCATTATTTGGAATCGCTTATCAATTCCAACGCGTCGATCACATTGAGTCAGAACCTTGGGATATTCAGCTCAATGCAGTAATTACTCAACGTGCTATTTATTGGCATAGTGGTGATTAGGTTAAAGCATCTGCATTTATTTCGCCGGTACGTACACGTACAACTTGCTGTAAGTCATAAACAAAAATTTTGCCATCACCAATTTTCCCTGTGTAAGCCGATTTACAAATCGCCTCAATGGCAGCTTCGACCATATCATCAGGTAACGCGAGTTCAATTTTAATTTTAGGTAAAAAATCGACTACATATTCTGCGCCACGATACAATTCAGTATGCCCTTTTTGTCGTCCAAAACCGCGCGTTTCGGAAATAGTTATTCCCGGAACACCAATTTCCATTAACGCCTCATGAACATCATCCAGTTTAAAAGGCTTAATAATTGCCATAATCATTTTCATAATATATTCCGCAGTGATAATACTTTTGTTAGACTCTTTGCAAAAACAAACATGGAGTGATTATGTTCGACCCCAAACAATTTGACGATTTAGCTAAAAAACTCTTTGCTGCTCTTCCCTCCAGTCTACAAAACATTGAAAAAGACATCCAACAAAAATTTAAAGAAGTACTCCAATCAGCGTTTTCCCATATGGATCTCATCACTCGCGAAGAATTCGATGTACAAACTAAAGTCTTGGCACGAACCCGTGAGAAAGTAGAACAACTACAAACACAAGTTGAGCTTTTAATGCGCGAGCTTAACAAAGAAAAAAAATAATTTCACCCTTCTAAGTTGCTGCAATTCGCAGGATATGGATTAAAAAGCGAATTGCAACTTGCTTCTTAACACAACAATAGGAAATTTTGTCGACAGTCCAACATCATAGGAAGACATAATGAATCTTGCATTTACCAAAACGCTGAGTACGGTTGGGATATTGGCACAACCAGTGTCAGTAGAAGTTCACTTATCCAATGGATTACCCAGTTTTACTATAGTAGGTCTTGCTGAAACTGCGGTGAAAGAAAGTAAAGATCGGGTACGTTCTGCGATCATCAATAGCCAATTTGAATTTCCATGTCTGAAAATTACATTGAATTTAGGCCCTGCTGATTTGCCAAAAACTGGAAGTGGCTTTGAGTTACCCATAGCACTAGGAATTCTTGCGGCCGCCAACCAAATTCCAAGAGACAAACTCAATAACCATGAGTTTATAGCGGAACTCGCCTTGAGCGGTGAACTACGAGGTATTTCTGCAATTATACCTGCTGTCTTGGCTGCATATAAAAAGAATATCTTCCTCATTATTGCCCAGGCGAATGCAAACGAAGCAGCATTAACAGAGTACCCCAATATATACAGTGCGAACAATTTACGTGAAGTATGCAGCTACCTTTGCCAAGACACGCCTTTATTGCCTTTACCTCCAAAACCAGAACTTTGCTCTGCGCAACATGCCTTGGATTGGTCTGATGTTAAGGGACAATTTCATGCAAAAAAAGCCATGGAAATTGCTGCGTGTGGCGGACATAGCATCTTACTCAGCGGTGCACCAGGTAGCGGCAAAACCATGTTGGCAAAACGATTTCATACGCTATTACCTCCTTTATCAGAAATGGACGCTCTTGAATGTGTATCCATCAATTCAATACGTGGTAAATTGCCTGATTTTAACGAATGGCGTTCACCACCTTTTCGAGCCCCTCATCATACAGCCTCACCCGTATCTTTAGTTGGTGGTGGAAATCCTCCAAAACCCGGAGAAATATCCATGGCACATCATGGCGTCTTATTTCTGGACGAGTTACCAGAGTTTAGTCGACACGTTCTTGAAACGCTAAGACAACCTTTAGAATCGGGAACAATCTGCATCTCAAGAGCAGCCGCACAAACAGAGTTTCCCTCTCAGTTCCAGCTCCTTGCAGCAATGAATCCATGTCCTTGCGGCCAGGCAGGAAACTCTCAGGCAAACTGCTTATGCAGTCCTGATCGCATCAATCGTTATCTTGCTAAACTTTCAGCTCCTTTATTAGATCGCATCGACATGCACGTGACGGTGCATGCATTAACAGAACCAGAATTAGTTGCACCGAATAAAAATCCTAAAAATCAAAGTGCATTAATTCGAGAAAAAGTAATCAAAGTACGCACGTTACAATTAGAACGGCAAAATTGCCTTAATGCCAATTTAAGTGCGACAACGTGTGAAGAGATTTGTCAGTTAGGAACAGAAGAACAAAACGTATTAAGCCAATCATTGATTCAATTTAAATTATCTGCTCGTGGCTATCATCGCTTGCTCAAAGTAGCGCGCACCATAGCCGATATCAATGAAAGCACTCGTGTTTGCGTGCCCCATTTACATCAAGCTTTGTCATTTAGACATACCGTCCGCACAACGTAGCCTCGCGCTACGTTGTTCATTTTTTTAATAAATGTCCAACCCAGGTATTAAGAAACGTACAATAAGCCAAAAGGTTGGGATACCTGCCCCAAATGAAAAAATAATAATTTCAGGCAAATGATGAGTCACTCTGTCATTCTGAATTTCATTATATCCATAGATTTTTTCTTTTCTTGCCAAAAGATACGTTAAAAGAATTAATCCGTAAAAATGCGCGGAATAAAAACTCATACGCACCATTAAATTGGAAGTCATATGCATGGTTTTTGTATAGTCCAGAGGAAAGTTGATGAGAAAAAGACTTAAAAACCAAATCAGCATGGATTTTGTTGCATGTTTTTTTTCATTCATCACACTAAACCAAGTAAGAATTAAAGGGAAAATTAATACTGGAAAATAGTAAAGCCACCCTAATGGACTCATAAGCAACATCATAGCCAAAGTGAGACAGAATGGTTGATGATTGACTTGACTCTTGTCAACAGGTCCCATTTTTTTCCAATACCAAAAAAGCATGATAAAAAATAAGCATGCATAAAGTAATTTTACAAAGAGAATATGTGGCACAACATTATTTTGGGTGGCTATGCGAAATATAAAACCACAAACCGAAGCATTCCAGGCATCTCCATACCAACGAACAGCACTCATCATGAGAAAATAGGTTTTATAAATATCAGAACCATAAACTAACAAGGGAATACAACACGCAATAAGAAAAGTCCCCAACATCACCCAAAATACTTTAAACCGACCTTGTTTTAAAACATAGAAAAACAGCAACGCAGGAAAAAATTTCACTGCAATAATAACTCCCCAAAATATCCCTGCAAGATAATTACGATTGTTGATATAAAAATGATACCCCAAGATAAGAAAAAAGAAGATGATCATTCCAAATTGCAGGGTTGCCACATTCATTATGGTTGGAAAAAATGCCAGGAAAAAAAGATAGAGATTGATGGAGTTTTTTCTAAGAAATTTAGGAGAAAACGCATAATAAAAAACGATTCCAGCACTAATTAACCCTAAAGCCATAGATACAACCGACCAAAGAGCGATGGCGGTATAAAGCCCATGGCGTACCAATGGCAGCAAACTCCACAACACAATCGGTGGATTTAAATTTGCCGATAACAACATTTTTTTAGGGAAATAATCAGAAAGGTAATTAAGGTAAGGATTTTCACCTTCCATTAAAGCATGAGTGGAGGAATAAAAACAAAAAAAATCCAGTATCTGCTGCTTCGTAAAAATGAAATAAAAAAATAAACTGTAGGTGAGAAGAATTGCTAAACCAAAAAAAATTTGAGAATAATATTTTCTCATTGTCTCTCTTCCTGAGTAAAAACACTCAAACTAAGTCATCAGTGCATCAAAAATTGCCATACGCACAAACACCCCGTTAGTCACTTGTTGTAAAATAAAAGAATTCGCGCCATCGGCTACTTCACTATCAATCTCTACACCACGATTCATAGGACCAGGATGCATCACCATAACATCAGACTTGGCAGAGACTAAATTCTTTTGAGTTAAAGCAAAATCACGTCGGTAAGAATCTAAATCCAATTGATCGGACTCCAAAAGACGCTCACGTTGCACTCGCAAACAAATCACCACATCTGCATCGGCTAACCCATCACGCAGATCATGAGTCACTCGCCCATAATGTACTGTTTGCGGCTGCCAAATTTTTGGAGCAACCAAAACAAGTTCACCAATACCAAGTTGAGCACAAATGCATTGAAATGAATTGGCGACACGAGAATGTTTAATATTCCCTAAAATCGCAATTTTTAATTGGTCCAAGCGTGGTTTTTTTTCAAAAATTGTCATCATATCCAACACCGCCTGGCTAGGATGCGCATGTGTTCCATCACCCGCATTAATGATATGAATTGCATTGTCAATATGATCGGCCAAGTGTTGCTGTATTCCCTCTTGGCGATGACGCATAACAAAATAGTGAATGCCCATTGCAGCAAGAGTTCGGATTGTATCCTCAATAACCTCTCCCTTGGTTTCTGAAGAATTTTGCAGCTCCAAATTAATGACCGGCATCGATAAACGGTTTGCAGCCAATTCAAAACTCACCAGGGTGCGCGTACTGTTTTCATAAAACAGATGAGCAACCGTATGTTGTGGATAGGATGGATAATTATTGTGCTGCTTAAAATAAAGTGCGCGTTGCACTATGGATTCAATCTGTTGCCGTGATAATTGACTAATTTCTAAGAAATGATTCATAAAACCCTATCCGATTGATTCGTGGTTATTCATGATGCTGCAACCATTGTTCGAGTATAACACACGCCGCTATACTATCTACTTCGGATTTTTTGATTTTACGATATCCACCTTGTGCAAACAATTGCTCTCTAGCCTCAACCGTTGAAAGTCGCTCATCAACCAAATGTACCGGTAAGGCGAACCGTTTAGCTAATTGCTTGGCAAATCGGCGAGCCGCCGAAGTGGTATATAACTCACTGCCATCAATGCATGTTGGAATACCAACAATTAATGCTTGTGGTGTCCATTGAGCAATCACCTTAGCAACAGCGCTCCAATCAGGAACACCTACACGAGCACTAAGAGTAGCTAAAGGTGTGGCACTCAGGGTGAGCTGTTGTCCGACTGCAACACCAATACGTTTATAGCCAAAATCGAAACCTAAATAAACAGGACTAGGCATGACCAGTATTTGTACTCAGTTGATTCATTTTGATCCCTAATGTTAATCCTGCATATTCCCAACTATCTTCAAAAGGAACCTCATATAAAATTTCTGATTGATAAGGACAAACCAACCAGGTATTCTCCATGATTTCTTTTTCCAATTGAGATTCTACCCAACCCGCATAACCTAAAGTAATTAAAACGTCTTTAGGTCCTTTATCTTCTGCAATGGCGCGAATGATATCATATGAATGACAAAACCACGCTCTGGTTGTACAGGACCACCAAACATTAAAGGCAAACGGCTTTGCTCTAACCGCACAGGCTCAATGTGTAATTGATCAAAAACAATCGATAAAGGAAATTGCATGGGACGATTAATAATCAACCCAACGGAACCTTGTTCATGATGTTCACAAACGTAAATAACAGTTCTTGCAAAGTTGGGATCCTTAAGAGAAGGCATTGCAAT
The DNA here is from genome assembly GCA_051657005.1 of Legionella sp. Taxonomy (GTDB): domain Bacteria; phylum Pseudomonadota; class Gammaproteobacteria; order Legionellales; family Legionellaceae; genus Legionella. Next base: position 6,276 of record JBOFJV010000128.1, read on the forward strand.
CAGCAAGTTATTCGCCAATGAGCTAATAATTTCCATGAACCATCCCGAAAAGGTTATTTTATTTATCTATCTCATTTAATTATATACTATAAACAAATTGATTATTTCAAAACCAATTGTTTCTTATAAAATATTTTTAAAAATACTTAACCACGCCCACTTTTATATACAGCGTGGACTGCAGAGCAAAAGGCCTCCCTGCTGTATAAGACACTGATGAGGAATTATTCGTATTTTGCGCTCCTTCGTGACTTCCCAGTGCAACCCATTTATTTAAAGGAACCATCAGTGTTGTGCCTATATTTTGATTATCAAATTGCTGTCAACCTGCCGCATTCTGTTGTTCTCGTACTCGTATCACCTTCAATTTGACTTGGGAGCCACGCATGGTGGGTTGTACCAGTAAACCATTTTTAATTTCATGTTGTTGATAAGATACTCCAGCTAAAAAACCTGCACCTACAGCACTTACTATAGGAACCTCTTCTCCTGTAGAGACAAAAGCCGATTCACCACTCATTACTTTTACTGATTGACTGCGCAATACTTCGGATGGAGATTGAGTACTGTAAGTTACAGAATTCTCATTTTGAGTGCTCAGCCAATTGGGATCCCCTTGATAAATTGAAACCTTGAAGGTAACAGGTGGCACATCAATTTGATGTACAACCGTCAGGATTTGCGTCAATGTTTGCGGTGAAACTGAAACGACTCAAGTTTGTCCTGAACCACTTATTTTTTCTCCGGATTGCAATAGCGGCTCTACCAATTGAATCACTTTTTGAACTGGCACATAGTGTAACTCGATCACTTTCGTTATGATGGGTTGGCTAAACGCATTACTTGTTAGCATTAATAAACCGATTATCCAAAATCGCTTCATCCTGAACTCCTTTTATCCTTAATTACTTATGAATAGTGACAAAAAAATAGCTAATAAATGTTAACCTCAATATTTTCATTGTAGATCAATATCAAAAAACTGCCTTTATTCAAAAATATTTTTATTTTAACTTGTGCAAAATCAACGAGTAAAAACAAAATATTTGCAAACCGAAGCGCATTTAGTTTTGTTCCTGAAAAAGTTTCGTTATACTTCACAAAAATTTGCTTAAGAGATGCGAATATTATGGGTAGCATATTTAATATGTTTGGGCCTTCACCGATAAGACCTATAGAACAACACATGCGCAAAGTGCATCAATGCGCCAAACAACTCTACCCATTTTTTGAGTCTGTATTAAAAAAAGATTGGAAAACAGCAAATACAATCAAAGAAAAAATCATCTCTCTCGAAAAAGAAGCTGATTTAATCAAACGTGATCTACGTCTTCATTTGCCTACTGGACTCTTCTTACCTGTTTCGCGAACTGATCTGCTTGAATTGCTTAGTGCTCAAGATTTCATTGCAAATAAAGCAGAAGACATTGCCATATTAATTATGAGCAGGCAAATGATCATCCCGGAAATATTAGTTCCTGTTTTTATGCCCTTTTTAAACCGTTGCTTGGATGCATCCAAACAGGCATGCAAAGCAATCAATGAATTAGATGAATTGCTAGAAACAGGTTTTAGAGGCTCGGAGGTCAAAATTGTTGAAGAAATGATTGTAACTCTTTACGAGATTGAACATGATAGTGACGAACGATTAGCAGATATCAGACATCGTATTTTTGAAATAGAAAAAGATGTTTCTGCAATTGAAGCAATCTTCCTCTACAAACTTGTCCAATGGATTGATGATTTAGCTGATGGTGCCCAACATGTGGGTAGTCGTCTCCAGATTTTAATAGCTCGGTAGTCAAACTTCTATGGATTATTCAATCGTATATCTTCTTGCCGCAATCATTTTGTGTTTCCTTATGACTTGGGGTGTTGGTGCTAATGACTTGGCAAATGTCATGAGCACTACAATGGGCTCAAAAGCAGTTACTGTAAGACAAGCGATGCTAATCGCGATTATTTTTGAATTTGCAGGTGCATTCTTTGGTGGGACAGGTGTTACCGAAACCATGCGTGATGGCATTATTAATTCCAGCCAACTCTCTGAGCAACCCCTTATCCTCATTGAAGGCATGCTCGGTGTTTTATTAGCATGTACCGTTTGGATGAATCTTGCCAGTTATATTGGCGTGCCCGTTTCCATTACCAATGCTTTGGTGGGCTCAATGGTCGGTTTCGGTGCTGTCGTATTAGGTCCACAAGCAATTCACTGGAATCAAGTCAGTCACATTGCCATAAGCTGGATCACCTCCCCGGTCATTTCAGGCATCACCGCTTTTATCTTATTCACCAGTATTCAACAAACTATTTTTGTTAAAAGCAACCCGTTAACTAAAGCAAAATTGTACATTCCAATTTATCTTTTTCTCATTGGTTCTATTTTGTCATTTATTACCGTATTTAAAGGACTGAATCATTTTCACATCCATCTAAATTTCAAACAAAACTTAGCGGTAACTCTAGCAACCAGCATCATCATTACAATTATTGGAATGATTTTCATCAAACGCATCCCCGAGCATCATAGAATAAGACGCCGAGAGCGTTTCATTCAGGTTGAGAAATATTTTGCTGTGCTCATGGCAATGACAGCTTGTGCAATGGCCTTTGCTCATGGATCAAATGATGTTGCTTTGGCAGTTGGACCACTGTCAATAATTTACAGCTTGGTAATGCATTCGCCTCAAGTGTTTCATGCCAATAGTTATCCCGCATGGATTATCTTATTAGGCTGTGTTGGTGTGGTCACAGGTCTACTGATGTACGGTAGAAAAGTTATTGAAACAGTAGGAAGCTCAATTACTGCCCTGACACCAAGCCGTGCGTTTGCAGCAACTCTTTCGGCGGCAACTACGGTGGTGGTATCCACAAGTACTGGTATTCCAGTTTCTGCAACACAAACTTTAGTTGGCGCCGTTCTTGGCGTAGGTTTAGCACGAGGTATTGGTGCATTAAACCTCATTGTAATCCGCAACATTTTCATGTCATGGATACTCACCTTACCCGCCGCTTCTCTATTGACCATTTTATCTTACAAATTATTGCATTTGTTTTTAGGTTAAAAACGTAGCCATGATGAAATGCATCAAGGCTACGCCTCTGCTTTTGTTCCGGATGAACGCTTAATGGTGCCAACTTAAAGATAATTGTAGCCTGGGTGCAGCGCAGCTGAACCCATGGTTCTGAGTCACATCAATAACCACGGGTTCCGCTGCGCTGCACCCAGGCTACGAGACTACGAGACCGTGCCATTTTCGCTGAACGCTTACTTAATACCATTGATTGCAAAATTAAAACGTAACACATTCTGTATTGGATGAACTATGAAAGATAACCGTACCGAATTTTCCAAGAAGGTAATTGAGCTGATTCAATCCGTACCGGAAGGAAAGGTTGCTACTTATGGACTCATCGCAGCACTTGCTGGCAATCCGCAAGGAGCTCGCCGTGTCGGATGTCTACTTCATTCAAGCACGCAAAAATACAGTCTTCCATGGCAACGCATCATAAAATCAGATGGCAGCTTATCTTTTCCTGAGCACTAGCTGAATTTTATGATGCAAAAACCGCAACTCGAAGCTGAAGGCGTTACCATTAAAAATGGTCGTGTTGATTTAAAAAAGTTTCTTTGGCGAAATGATTAAATTTAAGCATTAACACAAAATATCTTGAACAAAAATGTCTGCTGGGTTGAAAAGCCCAGCAATGATGTAACGAGACAGTGAATTAAAACTCTTCCCAAATCTCGCCTTTCTCATCTTTATAATCTTTATTATCACGCATTAAAAAAATACGCTTATGTTTGTTAATCTCTTTCATTTGTGATGCTGATTTGTTGTGCGTTGCATCGAATTCAAATAAAAATTTATCATAAGGACTTACATACGCTTTATCTATATCATTCGAATTCATAACCAATCCAAAGTAACTATAATTGAAGTTAGGTATTTTATAGCTTTTTCATCTAAGTTACCATTGTCTCAATACTTCAAAAAGATCAGAGGCTCAAATGAGTTTAAAAAAAGCAGAGTTACACGTTCATTTGGAAGGATCGATTTCCCCTGATTTAGCAGCTAAACTTGCCAAACGCAATCAATTGGTGTTACCTGAAGGACTTGTTGCTCCTGATGGAACAAGCTACATATCCAAAGACTTTCTTGATTTTTTAAAAGTGTATGACACACTAGCAGCCGTCATTCGCCATCCTCAAGATTATTATGACATTACCTTTGATTATTTAAAGGCGCGTGCACAAGAAGACACAATATACGTCGAGATGATGTACTCTCCTGATCACGCCGAACTTTCCAGCAAAATCCCTTCTGCAGAGCATCTCGTGGCAATTCAACAAGCCATTGATGATGCTAAAGAACAATTTAATATCGTAGGACGTATTATCGTGACCGCAGTGCGCCATTTTGGGGTTGAGGCAGTAGAACGTGTGGCACAACAAACTCATAAAGACAGATTCCCATGTGTGACTGGATTTGGCTTAGGTGGCGATGAGGCTAAATTTCCACCGAAACTCTTCAGCACAGCCTATCGCATTGCCGCTAATGCAGGTCTATATTGTACGGTACATGCTGGTGAATTCGCTCCAGCGAGCGGTATGATAGAAGCAATGGAACATTTACCGATTCAACGTATAGGGCATGGAGTTAATGCGATTTACTCACCTGATACTATGGAGATGGTAAAAGAAAAAAACATTACTTTAGAAGTTTGCCCTACAAGCAACATTTTTTTAGGCTTATTTAAAAACATGGATGAGCATCCATTCCCCCAATTTTACGATGCAGGGATTAAAATCAGTATAAGTTCAGATGACCCTCCATTCATGAGCACCACACTAGGCCATGAGTATCAGCGAGTACAAAAGTCTTATAACTACAGCGATGACATCATGAATTCAATTACCCGGATGGCTGTGGAAGCGGCATTTGTTGATGAAAAAACAAAAGATGAACTGCTTGCAAGAATTTAACTCATGAAAAATCGTGGCCCTATAATTCACTCACTTACTCCATGCTGAATTATAGGGGCACAAGCAAGTGCTTCTTTTTTGAAAAAAATGGTAACTACTCACCCCTATACGCCACTGCGTGACGTACAGGGGTGAAAGAAACTGTACTCTAACGTTGATTGTTCAATGCCATAGCTACAGCAACCAAAGGATTTATTCCCTTATTTTGCATAGTTTGTAAATAA
>JBOFJV010000129.1:0-10335 GCA_051657005.1 Legionella sp.
TCAGAACAGAAAAATATGCCCAGGCTTATTGTCGCATTTCCAGTTATTTACAAACTATGAAAAATAAGGGAATAAATCCTTTGGTTGCTGTAGCTATGGCATTGAACCATCAACGTTAGAGTACAGTTTCTTTCACCCATGTACGTCACGCAGTGGCGTATAGGGGTGAGTAGTTACTGGAAATGTTAGCTTACACCTAGTTTTATTTCTTTCAACGGAATGACTTTAATCTATGGAAAAAGCAATTAGAATCACAGTGATTCTTTTTAGTGGTATGACTTTGTTTATCGCGAATAAAACCTTCGCTATTAATCCTTCTGGAATGGTCGCTCCTTCAGTAATTAATAATATGACTACGACTACGGCGAATCCGAATCCACCTGAAATTCCACTAAAAAAACGGAAGCAACTGCTGAACCTAATAGTGAAAAGGCTAAAAAAGCATACCAGGAACGCCTTAAAAAAAATCCTCGGGATGAAGAGGCGCGTCTTGGTTTGGCTGATTATTACTTGTCCAAAAGCCGTGATTTGAGTGCGCTTAGAGTAATAAAAAAGGGTTACAACTTGACCCAAACAATGTTGATTTGATGATGAAGTTAAGTGACATTCAAACCTACTTGACTGTGTATTCTATGGGGATAAAGACCAATAAAAAAATTCTTACTTTAGACCATAACAATAAGTACGCAACAGAGTATTTATAGGATTCAAAAAAACTATTCCCCGTTACCTTTATGGGGTAAACAAAGTAGGCATTACGAAGGATAATTCGTATGTTACTGGATTTCATCAAATTTGGAATTATACGACAGCTTATTATACGCGAGATACTGATTACGGTCGTTTTGGGGGCCGAATTAATTTTGCGGCGCGACAAGGATTTACTGCTCCCCAATATGAGCTGGATTTTGCTCCAGTACTTAATCGCAATATTTCATTTAATTTGCTGGCCACATATGCCAATAATCCCAATTTATTTGCAGATTATTCTTATGGTGGACAAGCCAATATTAATTTGACCGACAGCCTGCAATTTACTGGTGGTGCTATCTATTCAAACATTTCGCCAACTTTTTTATGACCTATATTGCCGGGATGAATTATGCGGTGGGTAATTATTTGTTTAGTTTTACCCCTTACTATTTTGTGCCACAAACAAATGTAAAATCAGTATTATTTTCAGGCGTGATTAAACGTTTTTTGCTACTGAAGATCATTCGCTTTCTTTGACTGTTGGTTTGGGGCATAGTCCTGACCTGGCTAATTTGACTACGGTTGATTTTATAGTAATCAAAAATGATTTTGCTAACTTACTTTATGAGTTCCCTATATTGTCTCATCGTTTTGTTGTTGATTTGCAAGTTGGATATCAACGATGGGAGTTTCCTACTGGTGAGGTGAATAATTTTTATGACACTTTTGTGGGTTTGAAATACCGATTTTAACCATCATCGTTCAGAGTGAACAGTTAATGGCGTAAGCATAAGGAAAATTGCCATCAGTCCTTGTAGCCTGGGTGCAGCGCAGCGAAACCCGGGTTACTGAGTCAAATCAATAACCACGGGTTTCGCTGCGCTACACCCAGGCTACGATACTACGATACAGTGCCATTTTTTCTTAAGTTGACGCCATTAAGTAAGAAAAAGTTCTCTCGTTGTGGCGTCACTTTACTCAAGATTTTGCATTTGAATCATTAACGAATGTCCATGAATGAATACTCAAATGGCAACAGTTCACCCTACATCCTCTCTCTTATGTAGATAGAAAGAGGATGCTTTATATTACAGTTTAAACCTGGTGCTGGTTATAGCATGATCCAATCCTTCATTATCTAACTCATCTTCTGGTTCCGAGTACATTAAATCGAATGCGTCTTTAACCATTTCATCGCGAACAGATTGTCGTGAACCGCGATCACCAAAGAAACTGTCTTTTTTCTTGGAGGACTTTTCTAGATGTGCGTGCGAGGTTCTTGCGTTGGGATGCTCTTCTTTCTCGACGCTTTCGTATTCTTTGCCCTTTTTCGTTAATTCTTCAGCATGTTCTTTGTTGAAGGTATTTTTATTTTTAGTCATATAATTGAACCTCAATTGCTTATCAGTATTTTTTAATGGACCGATTCGCGACTCATTTTCTAATGCTCTAGAATCATGCCATTTAAGCTCAATCCAGCGAATTAGAAAAGTCACTATCCTTATTGCTTCTAAAGAGAGTCCATTTTCACGTTATTTAAGTTAAATTGGTTTTGATTGGTGTGCTCTTTGTTTCGAAGAACACACCGTTCAATTTAACCGGACAACTATGCTACAAATTGAACATAGTTTTCAAGAGATTTTCTATTGAGGGGCTATCATTTCTTCAGGTTTGACGAACTCGGAAAACTGCTCCGCGGTAAGATAGCCAAGCTTAACCGCAGCTTCTTGCAAAGATGAGTTATCATGGTGCGCTGTTTTGGCAATTTTAGCGGCTTTATCATAACCGATATGCTGATTGAGTGCGGTGACTAACATCAAGGAATGATGTAAGTAGTAGTCAATTACTTTCTGATTTGGCTCAATGCCTTCGGCACAAAACTCTTGGAATGAGAGACAGGTATCGGTAAGTAAATTAAGCGAATGCAGTACATTAAAGATAATTACCGGTTTAAATACGTTCAACTCAAAATTTCCTTGGCTGTCTGCAATCCCTACCGCGGTATCATTTCCTAAAACTTGTGCGCAAACCATAGTCATGGCTTCACATTGGGTAGGATTGACTTTGCCTGGCATGATGGATGAGCCTGGCTCATTTTCAGGTAAAGTGAGTTCACCAATACCGCAGCGAGGGCCAGAAGCTAACCAGCGAATGTCATTTGCGATTTTCATGAGGGCACACGCGAGAGTTTTCATGGCACCGTGCGCATAAACTAAAGGTTCGTGTGACGCTAAAGCCGCAAATTTATTAGGAGCGGTGGCAAAAGGCCATTGGGTTAATTGAGCAATATGCGCGGCTACTTTAGTCGCAAACTGCGGATGGGTATTTAATCCGGTTCCTACAGCTGTTCCTCCTGCGGCTAACTCGTATAACTCAGGTAATACCTCTTTCAATCTATGGATGCATGCATCCAACTGGGCTACATAACCTGAAAATTCCTGGCCTAAAGTAATAGGTACTGCATCTTGTAAATGAGTACGGCCAATTTTTACGATGTCCTTAAAAGCAGCCATTTTCACAGCCAAGGCGTTCCGTAAACTCGTCACTGCTGGAATCAATTTCTCATTGAAGGCAATGGCTGCTGCAATATGCATCGCAGTGGGGAATGTATCATTTGAGGATTGGGACATATTCACATGATCATTAGGATGAATAGGCGATTTACTGCCCATAGTACCGTTTGCTAATTCAATTGCGCGATTGGAAATGACTTCATTCGCATTCATATTCGATTGCGTACCGCTTCCTGTTTGCCATACATGTAAAGGAAAATGATCGTCTAACGTGCCTTTGCTAACTTCATCAGCAGCTTGAATAATTAAATCGGCTTTATCCTGGGGTAATTTACCTAAATCCAGATTGGTGAGCGCCGCTGCCTTTTTTAAGATCCCAAAGGCATGGGTGACTTCACGAGGCATAATGTCTTTGCCTATATTAAAGTGATGCAGCGAACGTTCGGTTTGTGCGCCCCAATATTTGTCGGAAGGGACGGCAATTTCACCCATGCTGTCTGATTCTATGCGTGTTTTGCTCATGGTTTTCCTTACTGCGTTTAGTGAAATAAAAATTCTATCATATAGGGCAAAAATAAGTAATTTTTGTTATAGTAATGTCCATAATTCCATAACAAGTGACTCCATCGAGCCTTTGTGGAGCAAAAGTGGAACCAGGAAACATACTGGAAAATAATCCAGGTTCTATCGAAAAGAAGAAACATATGAGAACGGTACGTATTTATCAACCTGGAGATTATCATTCTGGACAGCTTTTAGAATTATCGCCAGAGGCCAGTCAGCATGTTGGTGTGGTTTTACGAATGCAAATTGGCGAACACCTTACTTTATTTTGCGGTGATAATCGGGAATTTGATGCCATCATAGAGGATGTGAAAAAAAAGCAAGTGAGTGTCCGCGTTGGCTCAGGTACGGACACAAGTCTGGAATCACCGTTAACCATCCATTTGGCACAAGCAATTTCCAAAGGCGAGCGTATGGAATGGGTGATGCAAAAAGCCGTCGAATTGGGGGCAGCGAGCATTACTCCGGTGATTAGCGAACGCTGCGTGGTCAAGTTAGATAAGGAGCGTATGACAAAAAAGCTCCATCAATGGCAGTCGATTGTTATTGCAGCATGTGAGCAATCTGGACGAAATACAGTCCCTGTGGTGCATCCTGCGGTGACGTTAGACCATTACATGAATGAGGTCCAGGCTGAATTAAAATTGATTCTGCATCCAGGCGGCGCAAAGAATTGGCGGAACTATAATATTGGAGCAGCACCCATCGCTTTGCTTATAGGCCCTGAGGGGGGATTAAGTGAGAGTGAAGTTAATTTTGCCTGTCAGAACGGATTTCAGTCTTTATCTTTAGGGCCACGAATTTTACGTACAGAAACTGCGGCAATTACGGCATTGAGTGTGTTGCAAGCTGTAGGAGGTGATCTATAATATTAGGGATCTTTTCCATTTCTACTGTCTTGGCTCAATTGAACTGCTTTTCTGCGCTCCGATGCTCACATACTGCGGTACACGGCGTTTCGGTGCTCAAAATCAGTTCAATTTGGCTTAAACGCGCAATGCAAACAGACCTAATTTAATGAATTTTAAACAACAGAGGTTAACCCATGAGTGATCTTATTAAAACGATAACAGATGCAAGCTTTGAGCACGATGTAATTCAAGCGAATAAGCCCGTATTAGTTGATTTTTGGGCTGAATGGTGTGGTCCATGCCGTGCATTGACCCCTATCTTGGAAGAAGTAGCGGCTTCTCATGGTGAGCAGGTAACGTTTGCAAAAATTAATATCGATGAACACCCACAAACGCCAGCAAAATTTGGTGTGATGAGCATTCCTACATTGATCTTATTTAAAAATGGACAAGTTGAAGCAGTGAAAATGGGATTGCTTTCTAAATCACAATTAAGTGCTTTTGTTGAAAGTCACGTTTAATTTTTTAATTTTCTCGATAAAAATGTTGTATCTTTTAGTAAAGCTGTGATATCATGTCTGCAATATGTGATATACTATATCTATATCACATAGGCAGCAGAATCCTTAGCTGCTATTCTTATTACTATTTTCCCGGATACCCAATTCTTAAATAACCAATCAAGTGAGAAGTATGAATCTTAGTGAACTGAAGCAATTACCTATTGCCGATCTCTTTAATATCGCACAAGAGATTGGAGTCGAAAATCCTTCCCGTATGCGCAAACAAGAAATTATTTTTGCCATTCTTAAAGCACACGCCTTAAAAGGTGAGGACATTCACGGTGATGGTGTTTTAGAGGTCCTGACTGATGGTTTTGGTTTCTTGCGCTCCGCCGATGGTTCTTATTTGGCAGGCCCTGATGATATTTATGTTTCACCCAGTCAAATCAGACGTTTTGGTCTGCGTTCGGGTGATACCATTTCAGGTAAAATTCGTCCACCTAAAGACAGCGAGCGTTATTTCGCTTTGCTGAAAGTCGATGAAATTAATTATGACTCACCTGATAGTGCCAAGCGAAAAATTCTATTCGAAAACCTTACGCCTTTATTTGCTACTGAACGCTTGGTGATGGAGCAAGGTAATGGCAGTACCGAAGATTTAACCGCACGCGTTGTTGATTTATGTGCTCCTTTTGGTCGAGGCCAACGTGGCTTGATTGTTTCCCCACCCAAAGCTGGTAAAACATTAATGCTGCAAAATATTGCACGTTCTATCGAAAAAAATTATCCAGAGTGTTATCTCATCGTTCTCTTGATTGATGAGCGTCCAGAAGAAGTAACCGAAATGCAACGCTCCGTTAAAGGTGAAGTGGTTGCCAGTACTTTTGATGAGCCTGCGAACCGCCACGTTCAAGTTGCTGAAATGGTGATTGAAAAAGCCAAGCGTCTGGTTGAGCATAAACGTGACGTGGTCATTTTACTCGACTCAATTACGCGTTTAGCACGTGCTTACAACACGGTCATTCCTTCATCAGGTAAAGTACTGACTGGGGGAGTTGATGCCAATGCGCTGCAACGACCTAAACGTTTATACGGTGCTGCACGGAATATTGAAGAAGGCGGTAGTTTGACCATTATTGCTACATCTCTGGTTGATACTGGTTCAAAAATGGATGAAGTGATTTACGAAGAGTTTAAGGGAACCGGTAATATGGAAATCCACTTAAGCCGCAATATCTCTGAACGTCGTGTCTTCCCTGCTATTAATATTAATCGTTCCGGTACCCGTCGTGAAGATCTGTTGCTGTGTCCTGAAGATTTACAACGCACCTGGATCTTACGTAAAATCCTGCAATCTATGGATGAATGTGATGCAATTGAATTCTTATTGGAGCGTATGAAGAATCATAAGACCAATGCGGAATTCTTTGATGCAATGAAACGCCAAGAGTAATCTGGATAAAACGTAGCCTGGGTGGCGCGACTGCGAAACCCGGGAAAAAGTTAGGGAGAGACCATCTCCCCAACCTCTCACGCGAAAAAGATCAGCTAATCGGCTCAAATTCCAAGCGCGGGAGAGGGGCTTGTTCTTAGCCTGACGACTATGGTCTTCACCCTGGCTACTTAGGGGACTTACTCATGAAATACTCTGACTTAAGAGATTTTATCGCTCAACTTGAATCTCAGGGCTTATTAAAACGGATCACTTATCCCGTATCACCTTATCTTGAAATGACCGCAGTGAGTGATCGTGTTCTTCGCTCAGGTGGACCTGCGCTTCTTTTCACCAACACACCCAATCAAATGCCTGTGCTCACCAATTTATTTGGTACTGTCGAACGCGTTGCGATGGGAATGGGTGAAGACAGCATCAGTGCACTACGAGAAATCGGTAAATTATTGGCTGCATTAAAAGAGCCTGAGCCGCCAAAGGGTTTTAAGGATGCTTTTAATAAATTGCCTTTACTCAAACAAGCATTCAATATGGCGCCTAAATACGTCAGTTGGGCAGAAAGCCAAACTCATGTTTGGGAAAAAGATAAAGTGGATTTGACTTCATTGCCGATTCAAACCTGTTGGCCTAAAGACGCTGCACCATTAATCACCTGGGGATTGGTCACGACTAAAGGACCGCATCAAACACGCGAAAACATGGGGATCTATCGCCAACAATTGCTCAATAAAAATCAATTGATTATGCGTTGGTTATCGCATCGTGGCGGCGCTTTGGACTATCAGGCATGGCAACAGACCTATCCTGGAGAACGTTTTCCAGTCGCGGTGACCTTAGGTGCTGATCCAGCAACCATCCTTGCTGCAGTAACGCCTGTACCGGATACTTTATCCGAATATGCTTTTGCTGGATTGTTACGCGGCCAGCGCACCCGCTTAACGCGTTGTATTGGTAATGATTTGCATGTCCCCGCCAGCGCGGAAATTATTTTGGAAGGTTATTTGGAGCCTGGAGTTGAAGCCCCAGAGGGGCCTTATGGGGATCACACGGGTTATTACAATGAAGTACAATCGTTTCCTGTGTTTACTGTAGAACGGATCACCCATCGCGACAATCCAATTTATCACAGTACCTATACAGGACGTCCACCAGATGAACCTGCGATGTTAGGTGTCGCCTTAAATGAAGTGTTTATTCCCTTATTGCAAAAACAATTTCCAGAAATTGTTGATTTTTATTTACCACCAGAAGGCTGTTCTTATCGTCTTGCGGTAGTCACTATGAAGAAACAATATCCAGGCCATGCAAAACGAATTATGATGGCTGTGTGGTCTTTTTTGCGACAATTCATGTACACCAAGTTTGTGATTGTCTGTGACGATGATATTGATGCACGCAATTGGCAAGACGTTATTTGGGCTATGACAACGCGTATGGACCCAGCTCGAGATACGGTAATGATGGAAAATACACCTATCGATTATCTGGATTTTGCTTCACCGGTTTCCGGTTTGGGATCAAAAATAGGTATGGATGCGACGAGTAAATGGCCTGGTGAGACGCAACGAGAATGGGGTGAGCCTATTGTGATGGATGAAGAGATTTTACAAAAGGTTAATGGCTATTGGTCTTCTCTGGGGTTAGATGAATGAAAGAGAGAGTCGTTAAAGCACAAGTAGAAGACATTTCACCATTGACTGATACCCTTTTGCGCTTGGTGTTAGTACCCGAACAATTTGTGAATTATCAAGCAGGACAGTATCTGCAAATTCTTTTTGATGATGATGCGTTTAGCTATTCTATAGCCAATGCGCCGTTGGGAGCTCATAAATACGAACTTCATATTCGCCATAGTTTAGAAAATCCCTACACGCAACGATTATTTGCGTCGATTAAGAAGCATGGAACGGTTAATTTACGCCTGCCTTTTGGCGATTGTTATGTTGAGCGCCTTGATGCACATCGCCCTATATTATTTATCGCTGGTGGTACCGGATTTGCTCCGGTTAAGGCGATGATTGAACAATTATTATCCTCATCTGATACACGCCCATTTGAATTATTTTGGGGGGCGCGTTTGCAAAATGATTTGTACATGGATGCTAAAGTGAATAATTGGCAAGCACATGTCAAACGCTTTAACTATTTTTCTTTGGTTTCTGAAGACAATACACCTTCACTTTTTTCTTTGGTGTGGGCACGACATGAGCATGATCTTGACCAATGGCAAATTGTAATTAGCGGGCCTTTTGATATGGTATACAGTACACGGGACGCATTAGTAAACAGTGGTGTTTCACCCGCTCATTTATTTTCCGATGCGTTTAGTTTTGAAGTAAAATAAGGAAGAGTATTATGGAAACGTTATATCAAGTTTTAGGTCTTATCGGTGCAGGATTGATTGTTTTCATTTTGTATCGCACCATCAAAGGAAGTCCAGGCCTATTCAGTAAAGAAAACCTCAATAAAAGCTTTTTTACCATGGGGGTTTTAGCGCTGGCTTTGATTGGTTTTATTGCGGTATTGATTCTAATTTTAAGAAATACATAAAACGCACAATCGTGGCACGGTATCGTAGTATCGTAGCCTGGGTGCAGCAGTAGCGGAACCTGGGTTTATGGGGTTAGCTTAGAACCACTGGTTTCGCTACTGCTGCACTCAGGCTACAAGTTCTAGTTCTTAATGTGTGGGATGAGCATTACGATAATGCCCCCCGTTTTCTTTTAAATAAAAGCCAATGTTTGGATTATTTATAGGCATTTTGCTCGTATCAGCAATGAGCATGCATTCTTCAACATAAGTAACCTGGTTGCTGTCATCAACCAATAAACGATACCAAGGATTGCGGGTGGCAAATTCACGTTTCACAGCCTGTGGGTTATAACGGCCAGAAGCCTGAAATAAGGGATCGACATCAACTACGATTGCCCGATAACGGCTGTGTTTGTGAATGACTAAATCCCCAATATTGAATTGTGCAGTTTTATTCATTTAAGCCCCTTTGTTGCGCACTTTGTTTGATATATCGGTAGAAACAAAAGAAGCTTGAGCTTTTAGAGGAGGATGATGCTTTAGCCTGTCAGTGTAGAGCAAATGACACAGCATCGTAGCCTGGGTGCAGCATAGCTGAACCCGGATTTAGTGATGTGACTCTGAACCCCTGGTTCCGCTGCGCTGCACCCAGGCTATAATTATTTCTTGGGTGAGTGAGGAATCGTGTTGTTCAACCTGAGGGCCATAGGCTACACATCAATAGAACACTCCGGGTTGGAACGAAAATGCTCGAGTTCGATAGAGCGTATTCCTTTGGAGCGGTAGGATTGGTGTACTGCTTGCCGCACTTCGTCGTAAGAACTTACTTCAGGAATAACCAGGTAATGAACGCACGCATCGAGCACGCTCACTTTTTCTCCTGCATTGGCCAAGCCTTCAGCGGCTTGTTGAACGCATACATTACCGCAGATGCCAGTAATGAGCAGTTCATGATAAGCTTGATTTTGGAAAAACTGCAGGTACGATAAAGCAGCTTCATCATAAATACTTTCATCCCAGGACAAATAGCGCTGATCACTTAAGTCAATTCCTGTTTTCAGTTTCATGCCTGCTTCATGGCCAGAGAAGTTAATTTTAAGACAGGTAAACCACTAGTTTGACTAGTGAGACTCTCAAGGCTTAGCCTTCAGATTTAGTGACGATGATGTCAAAATACAGCTGTGGACTTGACGGTTTCACAGGAGAGTAATTATGACAACATCATC
>JBOFJV010000130.1:0-6250 GCA_051657005.1 Legionella sp.
TTTTAACTCAAAATCCGGCTATCGATGCAATCTATCAATTCCAACAACAACTTCATTCTCTTTTAATGAAAAGAGCATTAACACAAAAGGCATGTCGTAAAGTAATACCTACCTTCTTAGGCATGCTGACTGAATTAAAGTAAAGTGCTTTTAAGGCTGTAGCTTCATTGGGTAAGACCATGGGAGCTTGGAAAGATGAAGTAGCCAGAATGTGGCGGTTTAGTACATCAAATGGAATCACAGAAGGGTTTCATCGTAAAATGAATATCATTCAGCGAAGAGCTTATGGTTTTCGAAATTTTGAAAATTACAGAGTGCGTGTTAAGGTGCTATGTTGGTGATTAGAGCTGCCACCTTAAATGGGAAATAGCCAGAAAATTCGTTCGATAACGCGCCAATGTAGTTTTTGCACACCTTGAAGAAGTCCTACACCTGCGATTGCCCCAGTTCCCGTATGCGTCGTTGAAACCGGAACTCCTAATTGGCTGGCGATAAAAAGCGATACTGCTGCTCCTGTTTCGGCAGCACAGCCATTCATGGGATCAAGCTTTGTTATTTGGGTTCCCATAGTGCGTACGATGCGCCATCCACCAGCCAATGTACCCAGACTGATGGTTGCCTGGCATGAAATAACCACCCAGCACGGAACATAAAAAGATCCTTCTATCCATCCTGAAGAAAACAGGATGATGGAAATAATACCCATAGTCTTTTGACCATCATTACTGCCATGAGTCAAGCTAATCAACGCAGAAGAGCACAGTTGAAATATTTTAAAGAGCTTAAATTCTGCTTTACTTTTTCGCACAAATCGATCGATGCAGTAAGTGAGCAGTAAGGCAATGAATAAACCCAGTGCGGGGGATATAAAAATTCCTCCGATTACTTTGGCAAAGCCACCCATTTTAAGTGATGAAAAACCGACTTTGGCAATGGCGGCACCGGCCAGTCCGCCGATTAGCGCATGAGAGGAGCTTGAGGGAAGTCCATAATACCAGGTGACTAAATTCCAAAAAATAGCACCGACTAATGCAGCTACAATAAAGTGCGAATCAACGAAATGAGTATCGATCAGACCACTCCCAATGGTTTTTGCCACAGTAAGATTAAACACTAAAAAAGCAATAAAATTGAAAAATGCGGCCCATAATACAGCTTGTCTTGGGGTTAATACTTTGGTGGTAACGATCGTTGCTATGGAGTTTGCTGCGTCATGAAAGCCATTAATAAAGTCAAAAATATAGGCCACGAAGATGACAAAAAGTGTAAAAAAATGGCTGCATCCATACCAAAAGTTCCTTATTATAACCGGTTACCAGGGCGTTAACTTAGGAAAGCATTGTAGCCTGGGTGAAGCGCAGCGGAGCCTGGGTTTATTGATTTGGATCAGAACCCAGGACTCCGCCGCGCTGCACACCCCATAGCGGTCAGGCTAAGAATAAGCTCCCCGCGTTTTTTTACTATATATAATAACTGCTTTTAGTCATTAGTTTAGAGACAACATGCATCAATTGTTTTATAATGTAGGGCAGCTCTATCGCTCCTGCTTCCATGGCTGCTGTTGCATGTTGTTCTTCATCTTCTTGCATTTTTTTCAGTATGATCTGCGTTTTTTTATCATATTCCGGTATTTTTTGTAAATGGCGCTGTAAATGTTGCGATACTTGACGCTCGGTTTCGGCAACAAAGCCTAAACTGATTTTATCTCCTGCAAGTCCTGCAAGCGCGCCTAATACTATAGAGCCTGCATACCATACGTGGTTTAAGCAACTTGGCTTAGAGCCTAGCTCACTGAGACGTTCCTCACACCATGCTAAATGATCCACCTCTTCAGCTGCCGCATCACTCATTTGTTGTTTAATGTGAGTGAGTTGGGCCGTTAGCGCTTGACCTTGATAAAGAGCCTGGGCGCATACTTCACCAGCATGATTGACGCGCATTAGTCCTGCTACATGTCGCTTTTCATGCTGGGAAAGCGGAGCATCTGCAAGTGGCGCTGCGGGTGAGAGGCGCGTGTTCGTTCGTTTTTTTGGGGGCAACAATGTGCGCAGAGCGTTATCTAACTCAGAGATGAATGTGTCAAGAATATTGATGTTGCGCATGATCGTCTTCAAATGGTCTTTAAAGTATCAGGAGCATCTATGGTAGCTTTTTTATCTACGTGATTGAAGTCATTAGATGATTTTTCTCTATCAAGTTGATGTCTACCAAACGAGGTGCTGAGCATGTCGCTGGTTCCGTGCCGATTTGGCGTGGGTACTTCCTCAAAGTCATCTTCTAGGGAGAGATCACGACCTTTTCTTTTTTTGAGTAAATGGCTTACGTTACTTCCTGCTGGCAAGTCACCTGATGGGTCGCTGGCGTGAGCTTTAGTTTCTGGCGCATTTGGATTCGGATAGATTGTTTTCCTACCTACTAAGTGGAGCTCGCCTAAAAGAAGTCCACCGGTAATCAATGAGAGCATAGCGGCCGTAGCCATTGGCAGCGAAACACTCACTAAAGAGAATAATTGAATGAAGGGATAGGCTAAGGTGCTGAGCATGCTCATTGCTCCCGGTCCCATAGATGGAGCAATTGCTGCCATGATTGGAGGGGCAAAAAAAGCAATGGCAGCAAGTCCTGCGCCAATCACGAGTACAGAAGTTAACGCACTAAAGTATCCTAAAGCAGGATGTACTTTATAAGCTGCTTTAAAACTCACCAAGGGAGACGTAATGGTTCTGAGTAAATAATATACGCCTTTAAATGCGGTTTGTAATCCGAGTGTTGTCAGCAATAAAAGGCTACGTATTCCCTGAGTTACTGGATGAGTTGGCGCCCATGATATTACTTTATTCTTTAAAAAGGAAAACGTTTCGCTCAGTACGTTAAGGGGGAACTCCAGAGCAAGCGTGAGCAGATTGGTGAGCGGCGTCGTCACAAATTTTAACGATAAAAAATAGGCCCACTTAGAACCTTTTTCTTGGGAAGGCCAACCCATAAAATAATGGCCAAAATGATATTTATCTCTTTCATTTTCATCAATAAGAGGTAAAAAGGTATTTCGCCAGGCTTCTTTCAGAAAGGCCAAAAAGTTCATATTCACTTTATTAAGTGCGGTACTTTCAAGTAATTGTGCGGAGGTGGTGACAGGATTATCGGATGCTTCTAAAAGAAGATCCGGCGTAGGCTCGATACCTTGTTCAATAAGATGTGTTAACGCCTTGATGTTATTTCCTGCATGATAACCGCAGGATACACCATCAAAAAAAGATTGGGTGCCTAGTGGATGGTAATTGACTGTACTTAAAAGCTCTGATTCAAAATGCGCTAAGTTGATAACACAACTCTTCTCTGCAAATGGGTTTAATGTACGCAACATACTCCGTAGTTTGGCCCAACGTGTATTTTCCTCAGGATTAATTGAAAATAGACGTTCCGGATTGCTAAGTTTCGAATCATAGACCGAAGGTTGTGCTTGATGAGGAGGGATATGCAGCGTAACAATAAGCTGCTCTGTTACTCCATAACCCACGATGCCGAGGAGAAGATGCCGATTTTTTAGATCAGTTCTACTTTGGATGTCTTTAAGAACGGCGACGAGTGAGCCAACTTCTATGGGCGTATGTACGACTACCACATGCTCACGATTTTCAAAAACATAGGGGTTGAATTGCTCTGAAAACGGAACGCGTACCAGGGAGACCTCTTCTTTTGGAAATAGGGTTTCAAAGAATTTGTGCTCGAGTAAGGAATAACCTGGCATGTAATTTCACCCAGATAGCATGTTTCTGCACCTATTATATTATAATCAATATTAAGACAATATTAATAAATGATGTGCTAAAAGAAACTCTTTTTATTCAGCGGATTTATTTCTGCAGCCATTCTTGCACTGCTTCAGTGGTTTCTTGATGAATTTGGAGAAGTTGTTGATAGAGTGCCTTAGGTGATTTTTCTGGATGTTCGATAAAGTGTTTTTATAAGGTATCACATACATAGAGCATTCGGGTTGCACCGCAATAAATTGCGCCGCTTTTTATTTTATGCACGAGCTTATGCATTTCTCTTAGATCGTGCTTTTCCCATGCCCTGGATGTTTTTGCTAAATCCTCAGTATTTTCCTTAATGAATAAGAGCAGTATTTTTTTTTACTCAGCTGCAGATCCAAAGTTCTCTATTCCTTTAGTAATATCCAATAAAGGATAGTCTTTGAACGGTAAAATGGGCTGCGATTTTGCACTGGATGAAATGGGGCTTTGCACGTTATCGCTGTATTGACCCAAAAGTTCTTGGAGCATGTGGTTGCGAATTGGCTTCGTGATGACCTGATTCATTCCTGCTTGCATGCATTCTTGTTCAATATCAGCTACGGCGTGAGCAGTGAGACCAATAATGGGTGTTGGGAAATTATTTTGACTTTTTTCGAGTTGGCGAAACCGTTGTGCAAGCTGTATTCCCGTTGTGTCAGGTAGGCCGATGTCACTTAATATCCAATCAAAAGTATGGGATTTAAATAATTCCAATGCCGCCTCTCCTGTTGATGCGGATAAAAAGCGAATATGGAGTTGCTGCAAAAGATTTTCAACCATTTTTAAAGCGATCGCATTGTCTTCTACAAGCAGTACCAGCGGTGTTTTGGCTAATTCAGGGGATACTTTTTTTGACGCAGCAATCGATTCATGAGTAATAGGTTCTTTGTAGTTTTCTGGTTTTTCTGCTTCCTGTACAGGAATTGTGACGGTAAACGAAGTGCCTACATGGATTGTCGAGTCAACACGAATTTTACCTTTTAGAAGCTGGGTATAACGTTTTACTATATGCAATCCTACTCCATGGCCAGCATAAATGCCTTGAGATGATGGTGTTGCTCGATAAAAACGCTTGAAGATTTTATCTTTATCTTTAGGTTTAATTCCTGGGCCACTGTCTTTGACAAAAAATTCCAAAACAGTCTTTCCGTGAGCCTGTGGTTTGGTACGAACTCCAATTTCAATGAACCCTTTTTCCGTAAATTTAACTGCATTGCCCAATAGATTTAATAAAATACGATGCAGTTTTACCGAGTCTGTAGTTATCCATTCCGGAGTATCTGCAGCGATGCTGATGAATAGGTCCAGTTGTTTCAAGGTAATGGTTGGCAGCTCCAAGTCAGCAATACTGTGAATTAACTCATGTACATTACATACTGACTCATTAATCTTATTTTCTTTTTGGCTGCCTGAAGCAATAATATCCAAGACGCTGTTCAGTAGCGCAAGCAGCTGTTCTCCACTGATGTTAATCATATGTGCATGTTCTTTTTCTTGGCTATTTTGTGCTTCTTGTTCGAGAATACTGGAGATTCCAATGATTACGCTTAAAGGAGTACGAATATCATGGCTCATATTGCGAATGAACACATCTTTGGCACGACTTGCTGCCTCCGCTTTTTCTTTGGCTTCTTTAAGCTCTGTTTCAATTTTTTTAAGATAGGTAATGTTAATTGTATTGCCGACAATCCCAACAATTTGTCCGTTCTTATCCAATAAAGGCCGTTTTGTCGAAAGTAAAAAACCCTTTTCGCCTGAAGGAAGAATAGTTGCTTCCTCGCGTGATATTTCCCTATTCTTTTCTACAACTTCAATGTCGTTTGCACGGTAAATATCGGCTGTTTGTTTGCTGAATATTTCGAAATCTGTTTTGCCAATCACTTCATTTTCATCGCATTCGTTGATGAATTTCATCTCATAAAGACTTTGGACGCATCTTTGATTCATCCCAGACCATACACCATTTAAGTCTTTCCAATAGATATCTCCAGGCAAGACATCGAGCAAATTCTTGAGTTGGTCGTATTGGGTTTCCTGTCGATTAACTTTACTTTGTAACTGATTAATTTTTTTTCTAAAGCGTCGAGCAACTGTGCTGAGTTGGGAGTTTGTTTTTTTACCATTTTGTTCCGTAATAAATTGAGATGTTCGATTTAAAATATATTGCCAAACGAAGAGATTGAATTCCCCATTCATTTGATGAATTATCCTGTATTTTAATGCTTGGTCAATTGTTTCAAGCGAACAAAAATAAAAGGACTCTCTTTCTTTTCAAGAATAGCAGGATCTTTCCCATTAAAGGGGGCAGCTCTAATCACTTACAGAGCACCTTAACACGCACTCTGTAATTTTCAAAATTTCTAAAACCATAAGCTCTTCGCTGAATGAGTTTCATTTTACGATGAAACCCTTCTGTGATTCCATTTGATTTACTAAACCGCCACATTCTGGCGACTTCA
>JBOFJV010000131.1:0-4138 GCA_051657005.1 Legionella sp.
TGAAGTCGCCAGAATGTGGCGGTTTAGTAAATCAAATGGAATCACAGAAGGGTTTCATCGTAAAATGAAACTAATTCAGCGAAGAGCTTATGGTTTTAGAAAATTTGAAAATTACAGAGTGCGTGTTAAGGTGCTCTGTTGGTGATTAGAGCTGCCCCATTAAATGGGAAAGAGCCCAATAATCTTTATGTCCGTCAAGAAATTGTCAATGCACTGTCAGGAAATAAAACAGATGCGATCAGTGTTTATACTTCTAATGGCGACATGAAACCAACGAATGAAAATCGCCATCACCAAGAAGCATAAAACGTATTCATAACTCTTTATATCGGTTCAGGGGGTATTTTGGATCGTAACCGTTCAAGAAGGATGTAATTGGAGCCTGGGTGCAGCGTAACGGAACCCTGGTTTATTGCTGTGACTCAGAACCACTGGTCCGTTACGCTGCACCCAGGCTACGATATTTACCGAATCTTCTACACATCAGTTAAAACATCTCCCTACACTCCTATCCGCCGGATCCACAGATATTCGCTAAAATGTAGGACTCCAAGGACATGCCGAGGAGCATAGACAGAGATGTGATCAAGAGACAGTTGCTTGCAACCAGTCTCTCATGTGTATCGTCTCAAGAGATATATTTGAATCATAGAGGAAGAATTAACGCATGCGTAGTGCCCCGTCTAAACGGATCACCTCTCCATTCATCATTCCATTTTCAACAATATGTGCCACTAATGCAGCAAATTCGTCCGGTTTTCCGAAACGCTTAGGGAATGTCATCGTTGCGATCAAATTATCTTGTACTTCTTGCGGCATATTGAGCAACATAGGTGTAGCAATCAAACCTGGTGCGATAGTATTCACACGGATTGCAAATTGAGCTAATTCACGAGCTGCTGGTAGTGTCATCGCAACAACCCCACCCTTAGAAGCACTATAAGCAGCTTGTCCAACTTGACCTTCAAAGGCGGCAATAGAAGCCGTGTTAATAATTACTCCGCGTTCTTGATAATGATTTTCTAATGCCAAAACCGACATCGCGTGAGCAGCGACGCGCATCACATTAAAAGTACCGATAAGATTAACATCGATCACTTGTTTGAAGGCAGCTAAAGGCATAGCCCCATCTTTACCAACAATACGCTTTGCCGGAGCAATTCCTGCACAGTTAACACAAACTCGTGGAGCACATAATTGCTCTATCGTTTGCTGCATTGCTTTTTCAACCGATTCATCACTGGTTACATCACAATGAATAAATAAATCAGCCTCACTTTTGCCATCAACTTGTTTATCCCAGACTACAACTCGCATTCCACGTTGCTTTAAGTAGGATACACAAGCCTTTCCCATGCCGGATGCACCGCCTGAAATCAACGCGATTTGATTTGTAAAATTCACTATTGCTCTCCATAAACTGATTTAATCATTTAAAAAATTCTTTGCTTAACTCTTTGAAAGCTGGGGTTCCCGCCTTTCTTAACCATTCAAAAAACACCATTTCAGAAGTAACCAAATGAACTCCCTCCTGTTTCATTCGTTTCAATCCATATTTCATATTTTGCTCTCCTCGGCAGCTTACTGCATCGACAACAACAAAAACATCAAATCCTTCTTTTTTCATTTCTAAAGCAGTTTGCAGGACACAAACATGAGTCTCGATGCCAATAAGAATGAGTTGTTTTTTATGAAATTGTTTTAGGCGGGCTACAAATTTAGAATCACTCATGCAGGAAAAAGATACTTTATCAATACATTCCTGCTCAGTAAAATAATAATGAAATTGCTTCAGAGTTGAACCAAGTCCTTGTGGATATTGTTCACTAACCAGAATAGGAATACTGATTTTTTTAGCTAATTTTAAAATCCATTCACAGCGTGCGATGAACGCCTCGCTATTTAATACAGCCGGGGTTAATTTTTCTTGTACATCAACCAATAATAAAAGTGAGTCCTCTTTATTCAGTAACATCCTTATTCTCCCTGGTGTGTGTAACCGTTTAGGCAAAGAAGAAAATTGTAGCCTGGGTGAAGCATTAGCTAAACCCGTGATTCTGAGCCAAAACAATAAAACCCGGGTTTCGCTAATGCTTCACCCAGGCTACAATAAATCATTATGAATCTTAGTCAAACGAAGCAAACAAGAAAACTCATACCCTATTCTTTAGATCTACTTCGTTGCACTCAGGATAATAATTAAATTCCTGCAATATCAATCGTTTTCATTTTCACATCCATTTGCTTATTACCACGCTGAATGGAAATAGTCACTTGTTCGCCTACTTTGATTTCAGTAAGCATATTATATAAAACATCATAATTGCGAACTGCATGACCATTAAGTGCCACTATAATATCACCTAATACAATGCGACCCCAAGCATCCCTGTGCGTACCATGCAAATGAGCAGTAGCTGCTGGCGTATTGGGTAACACATCAGCAACCAATATTCCCTGACGTACTCCCAATTGACGAGCAATAGTCTGGGTAACACTTTGAATGCCAATGCCAGATAATACAACACGACCATTTTTAATAATTTGTGCCACAATACGATCAATATCATCTGCAGGAACAGCAAAACCAATTCCCGCCGATGATCCTGATGGAGAGTAAATCATGGTATTCATACCAATCAATTGTCCTGAGCTATTTAATAAGGGGCCACCTGAATTACCCGGATTAATTGGCGTATCCGTTTGAATCATGTTTCTAATTGTAACGCCACCAATTCCAGGAACTTTTCTGCCTAATGCAGAGACAACTCCATTGGATAAACTATGATCTAAACCATAAGGATTACCGATTGCAATAGCCTTTTGCCCTACGATTAAATCATTAAGATGAACGATTTCAAAAGGCTTAAATTCTTTAAGTAAAGCCAAAGCTTGAGGTGATTCAATCTTTAAAACCGCGATGTCTTTACGGGGCTCAGCGCCAACTACTTTTGCGGGCACAGTCAATTTACCCAAGCTAATTGCTAACTTATCAGCACCTTTTATCACATGATAATTGGTAACAATATATCCACTATTACTCCATAAGATTCCGGAACCAGCACCATCTGGAACCTGCATTTTCTTATGATAAGTACGATGCGTTACTGTGGCTAATCGATGAACATAGACCACTTTAGGAGAAGCGTCATGAAAAACCTTAATCGTATTTTGTTCATCAGGAAGCAGTGAATTTACATTTAAACTGTATCCTGGACACACCAAGATAGAACATAAAAGAAATGAAATAAACCATAAAAAACGTTGTCTTGCCATCAATATATCTCCACCAATTAGCTCAAAATCCTGCATTCCCCCAATGCAGGTGGAATTGTAATATACAGAATCAAAAATGTCACTAATTGGCTCAGAAGAATAATTTTCAAGCAAATGTTACTGTAGTACCTTTTTCTCCTTGGTTCTGTTCTTTATCCTCTTTGTACTCCGCATCTTTATGTTTTTGATGTGTTTTAGCATGATACAATTTCTTTTCCTCTCGATGCTCTGCTTCCTCATGCTGCTCAGGTTGTGGCTAATTTATTTCACGCTGTACTTGTTCGACATGCACACGTTAAGCATTATCTACCCGTGTCTGGACTAGTGAAATTCCTGGCGATACACCAAAATACTGCATCAAAAATTGTATTGGCGCCATGATCATGTCTTTAAAAGACATCGTTGAAGCTTCGATACCCTTTACTGCAACAATCTCTGTATCATCAATATGACGTAAATAAACTTTTTCCAATAAAGCAGAATGTTGTTTGTATACGCTATCCAAATTGGAATTGCTTGATTTTTCGTAACTACTCACCCCTATACGCCACTGCGTGTCGTACAGGGGTGAACGAACTATATTTAGAAAAAATTGAAAAAAATCAAAAAATACTTGACATGTTTTTTTGTATTAAATTTCAAAATTCACTGAACGGCCCAAAATCTGCATTAGAAGCACCCTTGCAGATCCACCAAGATCATAAAATCCTCGAAGGGGAAAGAAACGCTGTCGTGACAAAAGATAACGTCTTGGTGGCGATCCATGGATGCCAAAAAAAACCATAGTATACTAACGTCAATTTAATCCATGACTGTTTGTATCGATGGCAACCTTAGATAAGCAATCTGTTAGAGATGAGTT
>JBOFJV010000132.1:0-10380 GCA_051657005.1 Legionella sp.
ACTACAACGGGCTAATCGGTTATAGCTTACATCTAATATTAATGGTTGATATCCGCTCACTTTTACTATGGAAAATCCAGGTAAATTTAGGATAAGATTGTACTTCGACACTTTAATCTCCTTTTGTTCGCTAAATCAAGTACTTAGTCTAGACTAATTTGATTAAAGTGCCACCTTAATTGGTGTAGAGCCGATTTGTTCCAATAAACTTCCTGGATTGAAACGTGTTCCAGGCCAATTAGTGGCTCTTCTTGCACAAGGGACCTCAGCTGAGCAAAATGTAAAGAACCTTAGCTTTGTTTTTAACTCCTTGTTAAATCAAAAATTAGGAGCTTTCCTTAAACGTCATCGTGATGTAAAAATATTGTATTTTGATACGTATTTGGCTTTGGATAATTTAATTCAGAATGCACAAAAAGGAAAACCTACAATTGTTGATGGACAGGATTTTTATTTCAATAATGTTACGGAACCTGTGTGTACTTATCCACCCAGTCAAGTGAATGCACCATTATCCATTTATTGTACTGGTGAAATTGCTCCCAATTATCTTTTTGCAGACTCAGTACATACCACTGATGAAGGGCATCGAGTTTTATCATTGGAAGTAGAACGACAAATGAGACTCTGGAGATAGCAGTTTTAATTGACTTTTAAAAGAGCCTGAAAGGCTCTTTTTTTAACAACAATAATGGAGAAATGGAATATTCCGGTCAATACTTTGCTTCCTGATATGAGTCACGTTACACTGTATTCTTTGTATCGAGTAGGTCTTGATGAAACTGAAATCGCATAATCTTTTAACCTGGATCCCTCATCTTTTTTTATTTTATAAAGAGAAGGTTTTTCGCAAGTTATTGCCCATTACAATCATTATTATTCTTTATGGTGTTGTCATTGCCAGTTTTTTTGAAAATGCGACACGACACAACCTCGGCCAATTTCATCTGATTTTTAGCTTTATACTCACGATTATTATTGGTTTTAGAATAAACACCAGTTATGCACGTTGGTGGGAAGGGCGTATTTTATGGGGTTCTATAGTTAATAATTGTCGCAATTTAGGTTTACGATTTGATGCGTTTTTAGGTTTGAAAGAGCATCCTGACTTTTATGCATTATTGGAAAAATTACCTGTAATTATTAAGGCACATTTGCGGAAAGAAACAGATGAGATTCAAAAGGAATTACTCTCTTTGTGCATTCATGATTTTGAAGGGAAGCATCCTGTTCTTTTGCTAACCCAGCGGATGTATCAGATCCTCACGCAGTTACGTCAAGAACATAAATTACAATTGGAACAATATCTGACTTTGGATACTCCTTTGGCGAATATAGTCGATATGACTGGAGGGTGTGAACGAATCGCTAATACCCATGTACCTCCTGCTTTTGCTTTCTTTGTCAAGCAAACATTGCTTTTTTATGCCATCATGTTTCCATTTGGCTGGATTGATACTTTTGGATTTTTTGTTATTCCGATGATGGTGATGATCGTGTATATTTTATTAGGTTTGGAAATATTGTCTGAAGAGTTGGAAGAGCCTTTTGGCAAGGGAGATAACGATTTGCCTCTAAATGCCATTGCGAAAACGATTGTACGCAACGTGGAGCAAATCGCAGAGACTGGCGTCACACACCATTGATTTTGAGGTGTGCTAAGCGTTTTTTCAACAATTTGATGGTTGTTGTTATTCATTCAGTGAGATAATGAGAGTCAAATGAACGATAAAAACAGGTTGGATCATCACTGTCCTATTCATCCTAATAAGCGTATTTCCTGGACTGCTATTTTTGTCGGTGCATTCACTGCCTTAGGTCTTGGTTTTTTATTGAATCTTTTAGGTATCGCTATAGGATTAAGCGCGTTAAAAATTATCAGCAATGGTTCAATCACTCTGGCTTATTGGGATGTATTGGCAATTATTTTTGGTGTAGTCCTTTCTATGTTTGTTGCTGGATATGTTGCGGGTTATTTAGGACGCTTATATTGTCCGGAACGTAACTTGGGAATTATTTATGGTTTTACAACCTGGGTTATGGCTTTGATTTTGACGGCTGCAATCATAGGGCATTTAGGCCAGTATGTATCCACTTACAGATTCACTTATACAAATACAATTCCCAATACTGTGGTAGCGGTCCAGGTCAATCAAATTGCGACTCCAGTGGGAATTGCAAGTATTACTACCCCCACGAAACAAGGCGAGCAAGCTTTGGTACAAGTCAATGTGACGCCAAACGAACTTGTTTCTGGCGCATTTATAGTGTTTGCACTGTTTTTCCTGGGTGCTTTATTTACGTGTTTTGGAGCATGTTGGGGAATGCGGCGCGGAAGAGATGATGTGTGATATTCGTTAATAACTTCTGTCTATTGAAGACAGAGGTATTGGTATGACTTAATAAGTTGGGCAAGTAAAATCATTAGGGAATACTACAGAAACACTATTTCCTGCATAACCTAAAACGACACCACTATCACTAAAGTTCGTCAGTACACATTGACCAACAGCATGGATTTGAAACATCAAATGATTGGCTACATAAGCTGGAGTAGCGCTAATAGTGAATGGATCGTTACCACAAGGTAATCCATCGATAAATTGTTTGCCATCTTTACTGGTAATTGTAAGTGATTTAGCAAATACGGAGTTATTCATCACATTAAATGCAACGTTCTGATTGTCTGTACTTTATAATGCTGCAACAGACACTTCTACTCTACAGTTTGCATCACCATCTGCATAAGCAGGGAAATAAGCAGCGGTACTAACAAGAGAAAGGGCGAGGGGTATCCATTTTTTCAACATAATTTACTCCTGGTTGTTGTTGAATTTTTCTTCACTGATTTACGAGGGGATAATAATCGATAAATTGAAATGTTTAAAGCGTCTGGTGGGTATTTTGGAGAAATGCAGATTAAGACTAATTGAGTGAAGATTTTTCTGTTATATTAGCCAGGTTGAAATGATCAATAAAAGAGAGCTCATGGCTAAAACTGTGCTTATAAAACAAAAAATAATCCAATTTATTCTGATGACTTGCGTCGGAATGATATGTACAGTTCAGGGTTATGCTTTTTCTCCTGGCACTCAAAAACAAACTGTCGCACAGCCTGCAGCTCAAATTAAGTCACAACATCAACGAGAAATTATTGTATTGGTCCATGGTCTAATGCGGACGTCATTAAGTATGTGGCCTTTGAAAATGTATCTAAAAGGGAAGGGCTATAAAGTGTATTCGTACAGTTACCCGTCTCCTAAATACAGCATTCAAGAGCATGGAATATATTTAAATCAATATATTAAAAATCTATTGGCTAAAAATCAGGACGTGAAGATTAATTTTATTACACACAGTCTTGGTGGCATCATTACTCGAGAGGCATTATCCAGGTTATCAAAAGAGCAATTAAACCATATTGGGTATTTGATTATGTTAGCACCTCCCAATCATGGATCAGTACTGGCAAAATTATCCACTAAAATATTTCCATTCTTCACTTCACCGATCAAACCCTTGGCAGAGCTTAGTTCAGAACAAACATCTTATATTCATCATGTGCCTGTTCCAAAGGTAAAAATTGCCATTATTGCCGGACGTTACGATGCGAAAGTGCCTCCTGAATTTGCTCGTTTGGACGGACAAAATGAACCATTAGTGGTCAACTCCAATCATACTTTTATTATGAATAATGCTAAAACAAAACAATTGATTCTTCAGTTTTTAGCAAAAAACTAGAGAGTAGCTCATCTAATCGCGACAACTTAAGGGATAATTGTAGCCTGGGTGTAGCGTAGCGGAACCCTGGTTTATTGATGTGACTCAGACACCCGGGTTCCGCTACGCTACACCCAGGCTACGAGTTCGTGCTATTTTCGCTTGAGTTGACGCCATTAACTGTTCACGGGTATGTACATTTCGTCTTTGATAGCCTTGGAGAAGCAAGAATAATGCTTCGTTAGAATTCCGTTACCAGATTGCCATTGCTTTGTTTAAATCTTCTTCTTCCTCTTCTACACCCAAATCATAATCGGTTCCTTCTTCATAACCAAAAATCATAGAGCTTAAGGTACGAAGCGTAAAAATAACGGGATGGAGTGCTATCGTGGTGAGACTGATGGCCAGTCCTACAAAATCATCAACAAGATTTACGGCATGGCCTGGAAAACTGGGCCAAGAAAAGGGATTTAAAATACAAAAAGGAGTAATGAGAACACGGAGTAATAAAGCATTCAGGTTATATAAAGCGCGAAGTAGATGACAGATAAACGTGGTAATGGCTTCAAGATGAAAACCTACATTATAATAAGCTTTGAACTTTAATTCCGCATAAAGTGCAGATGCCGCGGTTTGGGTTGCACTAAAAAAAGTACTCAGAATGGTTCTCCTGAGAAGCAAAGAGTTGCATCTTAACTTATTTTTTATAATTAAGCTATTTTTTGGATCATAAGAAGTTCGTTGTTCTTGATGCACAATTCTAGCGTTTGATACACAGAAAGAGCGGAACGTTTTCGATTTTCAAAACTGTAGTGAAGTCATAAGTGTTTGCGTTACGGTATTTGTTTTATCGAAAATGACCTGAGAGAGATTATTACTCAGCAATTCGCGAAGGGCTTGTTTTTTTTCTGGGGTAGGTAATGTCATAAGGCTGAATAAATCGTGATAGACTTCATGATCATCACTTAATGTTTTTTTGCATAAACCATTAATTTCGCGTAATTGCTGACGCAAATAATTAAGCGTTTTATCCGAATCAATATTGGGGAGTGAATTTGTAAATTCGATCTCAAGTGTTTCGAGATCTGCATAAGTTGCTAAAAGTAATAAGGTATCAAATACTTCAAGACGGTTGTTCCTTTCATTTTCATCAGGCGTGCTCGACAATACTGCGTGAATCGAATCAATAAATTGCTCTATTTTTGCTTTTTGCTCCGTAATTTTTTTTGCTAAACGAGCATTCATTTAATATCTCCTGATCTAAAAAAATACATTATACTGAATTGCCTTTATAATCCAACTCCTTTATAAGGACAATGGAATCGTATCTGCTTCTGTTTGAGAGTTGATGAGTTCATCAATAACGGGATTAATGTCATCATGCAACAAACATTCTTTTTGTACCGCTTTTAAACTACCGAGCTTTCCGTATAACAAAAGCATTTGCAATAAGGGCGTTTCGGCAACATTTTCTTGAAGTTTTGCTTTCAATTGCACAGGATCGAGAATATTCATCACAATGTGCCCATCTGTTTCTTTTTTAACGATTAAGCACGGTTTGTTTGGCTCTCCATTAAGTACAATTTTAAATCCGTGATTCATCACTGCTAACAAGGAATCAATCTGAAATTCAGGTCGCTTTAATTTGCTTAAAAAGAGATGTTTGTCGCTTTTAGCCCCAACATTGGCTCGTGCTTTATTAAAAAAAGAGGCTAAATACAATAATGAACATTTTTCATGATTAATCGTTAATGTCTTTTCCCCATGAGTATTGACGGTAGCAATTAAAGGAGGATTTGTACCACGAGGCACGTTGGTGTTATAAAAAGAAAAGGTGGTGTTGGGCGCACAATAGATTAATAAATTGAGGCTTGCTGTTTTGTGCATGTTGATTAAGCTGGTTGTATTAACATAACGACCTTTATCAGCGGAACCACTTTCTTCTTGTTGTGCGCGATCATAAGAGCGTTTAACGGCGTGAGACATGTCGTCCAGGCAAGCACAGACAATCACTGAATTATTGTTTTTTTCCACTAACGCTTTATGTGCCGGTTTATACGTTACACCATCGATAATGACATTAGGCCGGGCATCTTTCAGGCTTTGTAAACGCTCATCAATCAGTTCACTGATTAAAAAGGCACTGTCTTGGGTACGAATAAACACTTGTTCTGTTTCTTGGCGCTCAAATTCTTCGGTATAGGGTAAGATGATGCTGCGATAATCATCGGTAGCCAACGAGATATAATTTTTTTTATCTTCTTTTTTAATGTGTTGGCTGGATATAGTGCTTTTACCACTCGCAGCCGGTCCTAAAAAAACAAAATCACGATTTTCAGCGAATGAATAAACTGTTTTTTTCTGGAGTCTTAATTCTTGGGCAAAATGATCCAAACGGCTATCCAGGAAGCCGGACATGCTTTCATTCACTAGTTTTTTCTGTATTTTATTTTTTTCCATGATGAAGCAGGATTTGAAGCGAGCTTCATACTGATGGCTGTCCTGGCTTAAGGTTGGGTAGAGTTTTGTCATGCGCTCATGCGCTTTTTTAACGCAGTTTTGTTGTACTTCTGATTGATTAAGTGTTTTGTACATTTTTGACCAAACTTCAGTCAGTTGCGAAATGCACTCTGACGATTTTTGCATGTTTTGAAACAATGTTTGTGCGATCTCATTGACTTCTTCTACATCAACTTGATAATCAGTAAATAATCTTGTTGCAAGATGAAGCATCAAAGCGGTTTGCATTTTGGGAACCAAGACATCCGTTAACCAGTCTTCATGTGCTGTATTGGCATGCTTTAATTGATCCTGAATGTCACCTTCCATAAAATTGGGTTGCAAGATTCGATTATATTGTTCTTGCAATCTTCGTTCTTCTGCATTCCAGCGATCAAAGCTTTTGAGTGTTAAAACATGTCTCATATTAAAATGAGCAACGGCTTGCTCTCTTACTTCATGTAATCGCCTAGTTCCTATACTGAATGAGCCTTCGGGACGTTCTAATGTGTCTGGGACAGGAACTGCTTCGAGTGCAGGCTGGATTGTGTCCATAGATAACTGCTTATGACCACCTTGACTGCTTCGGGTAATTCTGACACTCGCTAATTTTTTGGCTGGTGGTGTTGCTTTCACTAATGATTCTGACGTGGCTTTATGAGTATGAATAATATTAAGCAAGGGTTTTCTGGCTGGAGCGCTACTCGTGATTATCGTTTGTTCTGCTAAGGGGTCTGGGAGTTTAACTACAGGTTGAGATAAACGTGAGGTATCGTGTTTTTGATTATAAAAATCAATACCTGCAGCAATAACGTCCTTAGAGAATGCGTTTATTCCTTGGATTTCACCGTTTAAATTTCCGGGAATAACATCAAGAATGACATTGTTACGGTCATAAAGAATGGTCATTACATAATCATGAGGATTTAAATGAGTGTAAGCGATTTCGCCTAATTTTGTTTTGCCCATCATTTCTGCAAATGGTTGAGAATGAAAGGCTGCTTTACCTCGAACGATATAGAGAATGCGTACCTCTTTTATGCCCCCGAACTTCATGGCAATATCAAATTTATCGGTAACAGAGCGTGTGCCTCCTGCTCCTGTTGCTGCTAAAGTAGCTGCCGTTCCAGAGCGAACTTCATGTTTTTTTACATTATTTTCTTGGCCCGCTAATAAATGACTGTCCGCGGAATATTCACCAACGCGAGTAATTTTTTTAGCAAAGTGCTTTGTCTCCGCTAATGAATCAGTTAACGATCCTCCTCTAAAAACGACAGGGGATTCAGTGGTGCTTAATTTGTCATTTTCATAGCTATGTACCGTATGATAATGATGAATGTCATTTTTGAGATTGGTTGTAATGTTGGTTTTTAACTGTTCACGTAAAACCAGTGCTGGGGATAGAGTAGAACCGCTTTTATCGGTTAAAAAGGAACGCTCGTTTTTATTTTTGCTATCACGGACTGCAACAAAACTTCGATCGCGACTTAATCCCACAACTAAATCAACCAGATTGAGCTTCCAGAACTTTCCCTGGTCTTGGCTGTCTGGCACGTATTGAATTAATTTATCGCCAGTCGCATTGTAGATGACGCGTTTAATAAAATTTTCAAAATTACCACTTGTTGAGGGAAAGTGTTCTCCTGGATTTAAAATGGGGGTGCTGGTATAGAGTTCCCTAATCGTCTTGATGTGTTTGATAAGCGTTGTTATTTTTTCATCTAATGCGCTGTCTTTCTCATTCGGGTCATCTTCTAATGAGGCGATTAATGTAACGATTTCTTTCATTAACGTGCCAACAGCATCAATTTCTTCTTTAAATTCGCTATCCAGTTCAGTTGGTTCTTTGATTTGTTTCATGCCCGCATCAAGGTGCTGGTTATAATGTTGGCATGCTTGAACCACAAGGAGATTTTTTAAACGATCGAGATTACCTTGTTGCAACCATTGATACAGACTGAATTTGTATCCTTCATCTTTCACTAGATCAACTGCGGGTACATGAGATAAAAATGAGCGTGATCCGACGTCACTGTTTAAAAAATCAATTCCTTTATCTCTTAATGAGGCTGTATTGTTAATCGCATTATTGCCCGTATGTTTTCTTTGCGATGTGATTTTCAAAATATTGGGTAAATGGTTTTTAAATTCTTCTTCCGTTGTGTTTTTATCGATTGGAAAATCCATCTCTGTGAACGGAATGGTTTCAGTGATTTCATTATCGGAGAGGTCAATGACTGTATATTGCAACTTATCTTTAAGTACTTTTACATAGAGTGTATTCTTTTTTAATGGTGTTGATTCGGGTGTGTCTAGTACGAGGTCATACCCAATTGCTTGTAAAAATTTAAAGAGCGACGCAGTGTCAATCTCTTGAGGTGCTTCTACTTGAAGACTTTTTATCCTGCCTTGATTGTACTCAGTAGCAAGATTTTGGGTAAACGAGAGAAAAAACGATTCATATAAAGGGTCGCTGGCCAAAAAAGTAACGAATTGATGATAGTCATCATCTTCAGAGATTTTGCCAAAATTAGGAAAGCTTTTAACTAATTTATTTTCTGCATACAAATAGTGGATAAATGCTTTGTCAAATTGTTCAAGAGTGGTGATTCCTGCTAATTTTAAGTTTTCCAAAGTAAGTTTTGTCGATTTTTCGCCGGTAATTTGGAGTGCTAATTTTTCTATGAATAAAGCGTAACGGTGGTTGCTGTGTAATTTTTCCAGAGCTTTTTCTAATTGAGCTTGATTAAATGCCTCAATACCTTGTACCTGAATTACCTCATCTGGAATGTTAATTCCTTGTTTTTGAGCATCTTGAATAATAACAAGGGCAACTTCTGGAGCAATATTGTCCCACTGATAAATGGCTCCTTCACCGGTCTTTTGCTGAGAATAGCTGGTAGCTGATAGACTAATTGCGCCACGTAAGGTCCGATGATATTCATATCGGGGAAGATCAGTATCGGTAACTGTGTCAAAATTAATACGCTGTTGTGAGTATAGTATAGGCATTTTTATATTAGTATGTTTAATTAAATGGCTAATTATTTATAGCATATTATTATTAAGGATAGATGATGTAATTATTAGGGTTTTATTAAAGTAAACTAGTGTACATGCCAAGGAATCGATAATTTTTGTAATCTCTCAATAAGTTATGGCAAATAAACCCACCTACGTCCTGCGGATAAGCCGCAGGACGTAGAAAAAGAGGATTTTATTGTTATGTTCTTTGGGCTCTAAAGAGAGTTAACCTCGAATTAGCAATACTGGAGTTTTAGAAATTCGAATTAATTCTTCTGCAGTACTGCCAGTTAAGAGATGATGGATTCCTCGACGACCGTGTGTTCCAATTACAATTAAGTCAGCAGACCATCCAGAGGCTTCATCAACAAGTTTTTCAGCGATTTGTGCTTTAGAAGGAATAAGCTCGACTAATTTGAGTTCGAATTCGACTTTCGAGCGTTTAAGCTTTTTCGTCATTGAATTTAAAACTTCTTGTCCGTGTTTTTTTGTTAATTCAACAAATGCCTCACGCTCTACATCGCTTTCATAAAGTGTATCAACCACGTGAATGACACAGAGCTTGGAATTTTGAGTTTTTGCAAGCTCAATGGCCTCTTTTAACGCCAAAGAGGAGGCTTTAGTGTCATCGACAGCGACCATAATGTGTTGGTACATCAGCGCTCCTTGTCAGTCAATTGAACTTCTCTCAAAATCAGAGTTTTATCTATTTCAGGGACAAATTTTCATTTATTTATCAATTATAGTGCATTAAGAGGATCTGCAGATGGATTTTTACATGCAATTATATGATGTGCTTGCTTGCCTCGTGTAATTCAAACTTTCTTTCCTCTTCACATGCTTATCTAATCTTAAGAATGTATTCATTAATGGACTGATGCTGTTCTTTAGGATTTTGAGTTGTTATTTCTTTTAGCCGGTTTAAAATGTGAGACATATTTTGGGCATTAACTTTTCTAGCATCATATTTGATATAGATGTTCTCATTGACGTATGAAATAATTGGGCTCTACACCAATTAAGGTGGCACTTTAATCAAATTAGTCTAGACTAAGTCCTTGATTTAGCGCACAAAAGGAGATTAAAGTGCCGAAGTACAATCTTATCCTAAATTTACCTGGATTTTCCATAGTAAAA
>JBOFJV010000133.1:0-2704 GCA_051657005.1 Legionella sp.
CTACATGCGACACAATGGTTATGGACGTACAACAATGAACGTCCAAATACTGCTATTGGAGGAATTCCTCCAAGGCAGAAATTGGCACTAGTTGCCTAATCCTCTACTTTTAGCTTCGGTTAACAATGGGGGGATTACCCAAGTTCAATGGCTTTTTTACAGTTTTCTTGACATGCCTGTTTATCATGATTATCTGCACTAAAACATGCCTCTACTTCGCGAGGGAGGGTGTGATATAACTCAAAAGCGGCACGGGCGACGTCAGTATAATTAGGATCAGTAAGTGAAGTAATGGTATGCCGGTATGCTTGAACTTTAAGCACATCAAAAGCAGCTAATATTTTTTCCTTATGATCTTTAGAATATGCAGCGCGTTTACTACGTTGCGTTTGTTCGGCCGCTCTCGTTGAAAACCAATGATCACGTTCCTTTTTTTCCAAATGATTATGAGTCAATGCTTGATGAAAACTATCATAATCACTCGTTTTATCCAGAACAAACAAAAGCTGTTTTTGAGTCAACCATTCCCAATCACCAATTTTTCCACTGTATTGTTCTTTTGCAAAAAGAATTTTAGCGATCTTATTTGTCATTTCAGGACTGGCTAATAAACCATCAATATGTTCTGTTCTTTCTACTTTACGTGCAAGTTACTTGAATTCTTTCTCTTCAAGCTTTCTTCCCATCGCCACAAACAACTGCAACTCTTTTCCTTGTGCTTCAACTATTAATTCGGATACTGCGATATGCTCTAAAACACCTTCACCAAATTGGCTAAACAATTT
This sequence comes from Legionella sp., assembly GCA_051657005.1. GTDB lineage: Bacteria > Pseudomonadota > Gammaproteobacteria > Legionellales > Legionellaceae > Legionella. The sequence goes on from JBOFJV010000133.1 coordinate 786, forward strand.
TAATCCGAGTCGCGGATATGTTTTATTCTTTTTAATAAAATCAATCACGTTCTCATTACCCAATCGTTTCAATGCCGCTAAAACCTTTGCTTACCATAATAAATTTTTATCCTGATGATGAAGTAGATGACGCGCCAATATTTGTTGCGCAATATAGACCAACAACACTGCATCAACTTTCGCTAGTTCAATAATTTTTTGTGCTACAGCGTGAGAAAAATCCTGACGATAGATAACCTTCGTAAGCACCTCATGATCAGTACTATCGTGCTCTGCTACAGAACAGCGCACTTCCTCATAGAGCGCAGTCTTATTCACCAAAGCAAGTAATACGTTTTTCGTTATTGCGGTAGGATGCTGTAAAATCATCAACCATTCACTTTTATCTATGGGTTTATTGCTTGCTAATAGAGCCAGTAAATATTCCGGATGCAGATGAGCATTTAGAACATCTCGAACTGATTTATCGGCATTTTTATGGGTGAAAACACGCCCACGTATCTCATCGGTTACAACCTCGTGCTTGAGAATTTGCGTTAAACGATCAACGCTTAGATTCTCGTTATCCAATACTGTATCGAGTACTTTCTGCGTTGTTTCAGGGCGTTTAAGGAGCTTTTCAATAAGCGCATCAGAAAGACATCGCTTTCCTAATGAGATCATTAATTATTCGGATAAAACATCCGTCTTACTTGCATCAACAAGAAGGTGCAGTCCATTTTCATCTGCCGTCTCAATCATTTATTTAAGCGGTAATCGTTGTGCAATCGCTTTAGAACCAACACCGAGTAAAATAAGATTTAATGGCGTAGTTAACTTTTTAGTAGAGACAATTTGCAACAGTTCTTCCATCTTGTCTTTTTGCATCAAATCCAGACATACATGTTCAAAAATCTCCTGCCATAATACTCCGCTATCCTGTTCATCCTTCTCGTATTTATCAATTGTCTGACGCATCACTCGGTCGATTATTTCTTGATTATTATGCGATTGTTCAACGATTTTTTTGGCAAAATCAGGTGATAAATCACTCCGATCGATAACTGCGTTGAACACGCCATGACTCACTTTTTGGTGTGATAAAACAGGGACTACAACCTCTCGCTATGTGGCAGGATTTTCTGCAATGGTTTGGAATACCTCTTCATCAATTACAGCGGGATTTTTTAAAATCTCTAAGAGTTCTTCTTTATCTAAAGATTGGTCCTTTAACACAGGCAATAAATAATCATGGCTCAGATAAGCGCTCAACGCCTCTCGAACTGTGCGGTCGGCATTTTTATGCTGATAAATAAGTTTCTGAAATGTATCAGTTGTTAAAGTATGCTTCAATATTTACATTAAAACATCGACAGTTAACGTAGTTTTTTGGAGTACCTTATAAATTACTTTGCGAGTAAGTAATTGTTTGATAGACGTTTCATCCGAGCAACGTTCAGCAATTAAAACCAATAACTCTTCAGTAAGTACCCCTGTTTTATTAGTGTCCGTCAGTAACTTAATTTCGTTTTCATCTGCCGCTGCAATCATTGCCTGAAGAGGCAGGTGTGACGCAACACGCCTATAATAAATATCAAGAAGGATAAAACCAAGCCTTACGTTTTTTATCGTTGCAGCCTGTGTTATCATGGGATCGTCTAACATATTTCTATTCTTGATGTTTTTACATAAGTCCAAAAAGCAATTTTGCCAAACTTCATTATTTATCGACGACGCGTTACATGCTTCAACTACCTGACGTAGAACGTGCTCTATTACTTCTTTATCAACTGTGACATCGATAATTTTAAGACAGGTAAACCACTAGTTTGACTAGTGAGACTCTCAAGGCTTAGCCTTCAGATTTAGTGACGATGATGTCAAAATACAGCTGTGGACTTGACGGTTTCACAGGAGAGTACTTATGACAACATCATCGT